>CAYUCJ010000449.1:0-2706 GCA_964443285.1 uncultured Desulfobacteraceae bacterium
GCTTCCTGACACCCGACAGCCTTCAACTGTTTCCTCTTAGGTGGTGGATTTGGGCTCCGTGAAACCAATTGCAAAGGGAAAAGAATTATTATAAAGTTTTTAGTTTATGTCCATCCATGCCACCCCAAAGGAGAGCTCCAAAAATGAACACGCGACATCCTGACATTCTCGGACAGATCGGAAACACGCCCGTGGTCCCCTTGAAACACCTGGCAGGAGGGGAACGTGTTGAGATTCTGGCCAAACTGGAATGTTTTAATCCGGGAGGCTCCGTAAAGGACAGACCGGCTCTCTATATGATCGAAGAGGCTGAACAAAGAGGTGAACTCACGAAGGACAAGATCATTCTGGAGGCCACCAGCGGAAACACCGGTATTGGCCTCGCCCTTGTGGCGGCCGTGAAAGGTTATCGCGTTCTCCTGACCATGTCGGAATCCGTCAGCCAGGAGCGGGTGAAAATCCTGCAGGCCCTGGGAGCCGAAATTGAATTCACCCCCGCCCGGTTGAGCACGGACGGCGCCATAGAGCATGTCTACAAACTGATGCGCGAGGCGCCCGAGCGGTATTGGCTGGCGGATCAGTTCAACAACGATGCAAACTGGAAGGCGCATTATCATGGAACCGCAACGGAGATCTGGGAGCAGACCGGAGGCAGGTTGGACGCCATCGTGGCAACCATGGGCACTTCAGGCACCCTCATGGGGCTCGCCCGGCGATTTCAGGAGATCGGGCCCCAGGTGCGGATCATCGGTGTGGAGCCTTATCTTGGCCACAAGATTCAGGGCCTGAAAAACATGAAGGAATCCTACCGGCCGGGCATTTTTGAGAAAAAACGGCTGACGGAAGTGATGAATGTGGACGACGAAGAGGCGTTTCAAACTGCGCGCCTGCTTGCGAAAAAAGAGGGGATCTTCGCGGGTATGAGTTCAGGTGCCGCCGTGGCCGCGGCCCTTCGCGTGGCAAGGGAAATGGTTGAAGGACGCATCGTGGTCATTCTACCTGATGGGGGGGAGCGCTATTTGAGCACGCCCCTTTTCACCGCCCGAAAGAAATCAGGACTCCGTCTCTATAACACCCTGACCCGCAGGAAGGAAGATTTTCTTTCCATAAGGGAAAACCAGGTCTCCATGTATACCTGTGGCCCGACCCTGTGCCATGAAATTGATATCGGCCAGTCCCGGCGATTCGTGTTTGCAGATCTCGTCAAGAGGTATCTCATCCTCAAGGACTTCGATGTAACCCACGTGACGAACGTGACCGATCTGGATGACCGAACGATCAGGGGAGCGGAAAAGGCCGGGGTATCCCTCGGCGAATTTACCGATAAGTATTACGAGGCCTTTCTCCAGGACATGGCCCGACTCAACATCATCAAGGCGACAGCGTATCCGAAGGCCAGCCGGCACGTGGAAGAGATGATCGATCTCACGCGAGAATTGCTCGAAAAGGGCTATGCCTATGAAAAATTCCGTTCCGTCTACTTCGACATTTCACGATTCAAGGACTATGGAAAGCTCTCCAGGATTGATCTTGACAAAATCAAGATCGGGAAGACGGTGGACCTGGATCAGTATGAAAAAGAGAATCCCAGGGATTTCACCCTAATGAAGCGTTCCACCCTCAGCGAATTGAGGAAAGGCATCTTTTGTGAGACCCAGTGGGGAAATGTCCGGCCCAGCTGGCACACGGAATGCTCGGCCATGGCCTTGAAATACCTGGGAGAAAATTATGATATACACACCAGTGGAGCGGATCTGATCTTTCCTCACCACGAAAATACCATCGCCGTCATCAAGGCCCTGAAGGGTAAAGTTCCGGCCAACTACTGGCTGCACAACGAACCGGTCATGCCAAACGGCAAGAAATCTCACCAGACGGGCGAAACGGGATATTTTACGCTTAAAGAACTTTACGGCCGTGGTTACACGGGAAGAGAAATCCGGTACTGGCTTCTCAGCCGTCACTATCGCAAACCGCTCTATTTTTCCTGGCACAAACTGGACATGGCAAGAAACACGCTGGCCCACCTGGACAGCTTCACCCGTAAGCTCTATCTTGCCGCAAAAGGCCCATCGGGATCTGAAACAGATCAATTGGTCTACGACCTCAGGACAAGGTTCGGGGCGGCCATGGATGATGATTTAAATATCGCCCCGGCCCTGGCGGCTTTGTTTCAATTCGCCCGGCAAGTGAATCGAATGGTGGACCGTTCGGGTCTTTCGCCGTCAGGCAAGGAAAAAATCCTGCAGGCCCTCAAACGCATAGATGCGCTCCTGGGTGTCATGGAGCTGGGGCAGATGGAACTGGATGAGAACCTGGGATCCATCATCAGGGAAAGGGAGGATGCCAGGGAGAAGAAAGACTGGAAGAGGGCCGACGAGATTCGTCAGTCACTGCAGGAGATGGGCATTGAAGTGATAGACACGCATGACGGGCCTTTTTGGCGAAAAATCACTTAGGATCCGGTTCCCGTTCTTCGAAATTTCTGCACGGATGCCGGAGCATGGCCCATTGCCCGCTGTTTCCATCCCAGGGTTCACCCGGACATTCCCCCAGTGCGTGGGTACTATTGTGACCCTTTGCGTTCGAAAAATACCGAAAGTGACGGCATTCAACACAAAGAATGGACGCGCCCCTTTCGTTTCCTGATCCTACCCCCACGACCACCCTCCTATTCATCTTCTTTTCCCCGGCTGAATCCACGCT
>CAYUCJ010000450.1:0-2703 GCA_964443285.1 uncultured Desulfobacteraceae bacterium
TTGTAGGCCCAGAGCCCCAGTCCCCCGTCCTTGGGCAGGCAATAGCCGCCGATTCCGGGCCCGGGGAAAATGATGTTGTTGTGGGTCGGGCGCACCCTGATGGCCTCTATGACCTTGATCAAGTCCACCCCGTTGGTTTCGGCGAAGAGACTCCACTCGTCCAGAAAGGCGAGGATGGTGGCCCGGTAGCTGTTCTCAACAATCTTGCAGGTCTCGCTTTCGATGGGCTTGTCCAGTACAGTGAGGGGGTATTCTTCCACATTGAGAATTTCGGACAGGAACCGGGTGACCCGCTCCCTGCTTTCCCGGTTGGCGCCGCTGCAGACCCTCCAGAAGTCCCTCACGGATTTCACGTAGTTTCTTCCCGGCATGACGCGCTCGAAGCTGTGGGCCAGGAGGGGTTCTTCCTGAATGCCCCTCGCCTTAAACGCCTTTCTGATGAGCGGGTAGGCGACGTACTCCGTGGTTCCCGGCGGAACGGTGGTCTCAATGAGGACAAGGCACTGGGGTGAAATGTTTTGCCCGATGATCTTGAAGCTTTCTTCGAGGGCGCTGATGTCCGCAAATCCGGTGCGAAGGTCCCCCAGATCCTGTTTGAGAAAATCGCACTGGACGTCCACCACCAGGATATCGGCCAGTTTCAGGGCATCATAGGTGAACGTTGCGGTCAGGGTCTTTTTCCGGTTTACACAGCGTTCAATGAGGGGTGCGACCTCAGGGTCTTCGGCCTTGACCGGGGAGATGCCCCGGTTGAAGAAGGGGATTTTCCAGAAACTCCGGGTGGAGGGTCGCTGCATGCCGATGACGAACCTGCCCGGTTTGCCGGTCTCTTTGTCCACTGAATCCGCCACAACGCCGGCCATGACTGCGCCCACAAAACCGAGACCCATCACCACCACGATCTCGAGCCCTTCCGCTCTCTTGGCCTCGGCCAGCTTTTCAAGGCGCTCGAATTCTGCCTTGTAGTCCTCTTCCTGAGGTATCTTGAACCGTTCCCCTTCGGGGCTGATGGAATATTCCATAATGGTGGTGTCTCCTTTCTTTCCCGGAAACCTCGAGGTTTCTGTTCTGTCCCGGTTCCACTGTAAATAGTGAAAAGGGTCGGAACTGTCAAGTGAAAGCGTTGGTATGGCGTCCACCTTCGTGGAGTGAAATCGCAAATGCCCATGCCAAAAAAGATGCGTTTTCAGGAAATCCTCAAACTGGGGTTGATTTTTTTAAAGCTGCCTGATAATAATTAAATCTCATGTCTCCGGTTGAAAACGAACACAGCTCCTCAACAATCTACATTCAAGCATAAGGTTTATGTCCGCAGCAACGATACGTCCAGTGACTTTTGCCACGATCCGTTGTGGCAGCAACAGGTTTTCATTCCTTTAGACTCGGTGGAACCCGGCCCGATGGGCGCCGGGCCGGGCGGAAATCTTTCATGAAGGGAGGCGATAAGGAAAGACTTTTTTCGCGTATTGGCAGCGGGTATCTATACCTGCGTGTAATGTGAACACGAAACCTCAGGAGGAAGCTTCCATGAAAAAACTGATTATGGTGAGTGTTGCACTGCTGTTTGGAGTCGCCCTTTTTGCCGGGGCTCTGCCGACAACGGCCCAGGCCAAAACCACCTTCGTCACCATCGGGACCGGTGGCATTACCGGTGTCTACTATCCCACCGGAGGCGCCATTGCCAAGATGGTCAACCAGAAGCGGAAAGAATACGGCATTCGTGCCACGGTGGAGTCGACCGGCGGTTCCGTCTTCAACATCAACGCGGTCCTATCAGGTGATCTGGATTTCGGGATTGCCCAATCCGATCGCCAATATCAGGCCTGGAACGGCCTGGCCAACTGGAAGGAAAAGGGTCCCCAGAAGGATCTTCGCGCGGTGTTCTCCATCCATCCGGAAAGCGTTGATTTGATCGCCTCCGTCGACTCGGGCATCAACACCATTCAGGATCTCAAGGGCAAACGCGTCAACATCGGCAATATCGGTTCCGGGTACCGAAAAAATGCTATCGATGCCCTGGTGGCCAATGGGCTGGATTATGAGAAGGATTTTCACGCTGAAAGCCTTAAGGCCGCTGAAGCCCCGAGCATGATCCAGGACGGCAGGATCGATGCCGGATTTTACACCGTTGGACACCCCAGTGGCTATTACAAGGAAGCCACGGCCGGAAAGGTGAAAGTGAAGTTCATTCCCATCACGAACATCGAAAGCCTGCTCAAAAAATACCCTTACTACGCCAAGTCCGTGACGCGGGTGCCGGAGCTCTATCCGGGGGCGGTGAACGACAAGGATATCCCCACATTCGGCGTGAAGGCCACCTTGGTGACCTCTGCCAAGACACCCGACAGTGTGGTTTACGCAATCGTGAAAGAGGTCTTCGACAACTTCGACACCTTCAAGAGCCTGCATCCGGCCTACGCCGGCCTGACCAAGGAAAACATGCTGGAAGGCATGAGTGCGCCCATTCATCCGGGTGCCATGAAATACTACAAGGAAGTGGGTTTGAAATAGAGCCCGATGGGGTACAGGGGGCGTCGGCAGTCGCCGCGCGCCCCTGTCTTCATGCGCCCAGGGCGCGGGAATTTCATCCGTTGGCCGCGGGATGCCCCCTCTATCGCGGGGCCGAAAAAAAGAATCGCCCAAAGAACAGACCTGAGATCCGGGGGTCGGAAAGGGGTGGTCGATGACCGTTTCAGAGGCCGA
>CAYUCJ010000451.1:0-2698 GCA_964443285.1 uncultured Desulfobacteraceae bacterium
TCCAGCCTGAAAATCTCCGCCATTGTAATAAAAATGGTGATGATGAGGGGACCGTAGATAATGCCCAGGATGCCAAAGAGTTTTATGCCCCCGATAATGCCGATAAACACTAACAGCGAATTCAGTTGCATGCCCTTGCCGATAATGCGGGGTTTTATGATATATTCCACGACAGAGCTGTAAGCGAGATTGAAGAAGAGAAATCCCAGTGCCAGGCTTGTTTTTCCGTGCAGAAACAGGATCACTGCTGCGGGAATGAATATCACGGAGGCGCCGATCACGGGTAGAAAGGCCATGAAGGCGATAACGGTACCCCACAACAGGGGTGATTCCAGCCCGAACAGGTAGAACCCGATTCCGCCCAGAAGCCCCTGAACGATTCCGGAAAGGCCGTTTCCCACGAAGATGGCCTTTCCCATTTCCTGGAACTTCACCACCACTTTTTCAAGCTGTTCTCTTGGAAGCGGCAGGAGTTCGATCACATAATCCATCAGTCGGCCGCCATCTCTAAAAAGATAATAGATGGTCAAAATCATGAGAAAGAAATGTACCATAAAACTCAGGAGGTTGGAGGCGACGGAAGTGAACTGATTGTAAATGAACAAGCCGACCTTTTTTCCGACCGAAGCCGACAGGGCCCGGATGTTGTCCGGTGTGAATTCAATTCCCGTCATCTCTCCCCACCTGCGGACTTGCCGGGCCCAGAGAGAGTCGCTGTTGATACCTTTTTCTATTTTCTTGAGGGAAACACTGTCCCTGGTTTTCTGGTAAAAATCTAATGCCTCGCCGGAGAGACTGCCAATGAATCCTCCCACCGGGATGATAAGGATCAGGAGTATGAAAAAAGTCATGATCAGCGACGCGAGGGTCATGCGCGCCTTGAGAACGCGGGCGAGCCATTCGTACATGGGATAGAAGACACTGGCCAGGAGGAGCGCAAGCACAATAGCGGAGATGTAGGTCCAGAAGAGCCTCAGGAGCAGCACCAGGGCCAGGAGCAACAGGAGGATGAAAAATCGGGAGCCATAATGGTTTTTTTCCATATCCACTCCTACGGGCGGGAAATACCCGGATGAACCGCGGGAAAATGATAAACAATATAGGGCAGAACGCTGGGATAGTCAAAGGGATTCTGAATAGGAACAGGGCCTTGATCTTCATTTCCTTTGGTGATATGAACGTTGATGACTTTGTTCTCATCCCTCTGAACGGCGAAAATGGTTGTCCCGCCGGAAGGGTTTGCCGATGATTGAAAGGGACCTTCTGCTGGCTATTGACAACGGAACTCAGAGCCTGAAGGCACTGGTCTTCGACCTTCACGGGCAGCTGCATGCCGGAACGCAGGTCACTTTCCGTCCCTACTTTTCGAAAGAGCCGGGCTGGGCCGAACAAGACCCCGAGGTCTTCTGGCGTGCCCTTTGCGAGGCTTGTCAAAGGCTCTGGCAGGAAAAAACCGTTGAACGCGAAAGGATCGCAGGGGTTTCCCTTACGACCCAGAGGGGCACGGTCATCAACGTGGATGCCGCCGGAAGACCCCTTCGTCCTGCCATGCTCTGGCTCGACCAGCGAAAGACCTATGGATTGCCTCCGCTGGGAGGACTCTGGGGAGCCCTGTTCAATATCCTCCGCCTGCGTGAGACCATAGGGTATTTTCAGGCGGAGGCGGAGGCCAACTGGATTCGTGTTCATCAGCCTGAGATCTGGGACAGGACAAGCAAATACCTCCTTCTCTCCGGCTGGCTCACCTATCGGTTGACAGGGGAGTACAGGGATTCCAAAGGGTGCTGTGTCGGCTACCTGCCCTTCGACTACAGGCACCAGCGCTGGGCTCCGGGATGGGACTGGAAATGGCGCGTACTCCCCATGGATCCTTCCCTCCTTCCCGAACTCGTGGCACAAACACAGCCGCTCGGGACCATTACCCGTCGGGCCGCTGATGAGACCGGCATTCCACGCGGACTTCCCCTGATTGCCGCAGCCGCCGACAAGGCCTGCGAGGTGATCGGGTCCGGAAGCCTCGCTCCCTCTACCGGATGCCTGAGCTACGGGACCACAGCCACCATCAATGTAACCCACAAGAAATATGCAGAAGCCGTACCACTGCTTCCCCCTTATCCATCTGCCATTCCCGGCTATCATGCCATGGAGGTCCAAATCTACCGCGGCTACTGGATGGTGAGCTGGTTCAAAGAGGAGTTCGGATACCCTGAAATAGAGGAGGCGGCCATCAGGGGCGTTGAAGCGGAGGCCCTGTTCGACCGGCTGGTTGAAGATGTCCCCCCCGGCGCCATGGGGCTGATCCTTCAGCCTTACTGGACACCCGGGCTCAAGTTTCCGGGTCCCGAGGCCAAAGGGGCGGTCATTGGTTTCGGAGATGTGCACACACGCGCCCATCTCTATCGGTCCATACTGGAAGGCATAGCCTTTGCATTAAAAGAAGGCAAGGAGCGCATTGAGAAAAAAACCGGACTACCGGTCACTGAGCTAAGGGTGTCAGGTGGAGGAAGCCGGAGCAGAATCGCCATGCAAACGACCGCCGACATCTTCGGCCTGCCGACCATACGTCCCCATGTCTATGAGACTTCGGGTCTCGGCGCGTCCATGGATCTGGCCGTTGGGCTGGGGCTTTATCCCGATTTTGAATCGGCCGTCAAGTCCATGACGCACGTGAGTGATGTCTTTGAACCGGACCCGGGGG
>CAYUCJ010000452.1:0-1218 GCA_964443285.1 uncultured Desulfobacteraceae bacterium
ACGTTGGTAAAGTGCCAGACCCCGTTTTCGTCCTTGTAGCGATAGATATCGGAAAGAGCCGGGGTGCAGAAGGAAATCACCAGCGTGAAAATCAGTGTCGCAGGCCCCAGCTTTCTCCTAAAGCGCATTTCTATGCCTGTTTCTTCCAGTCTGCCAGAAACTTCTCAAGCCCGATATCCGTCAACGGATGTTTGATGAGTTGCGAAATAACCTTGTATGGAATGGTAGCAATATCCGCACCCATCAGTGCGGCGTCTAGGACGTGGGTCGGGTTGCGAACGCTTGCCACGATGACTTCCGTCTCATAGCCGTAGTTGTCATAAATGGTAACGATCTGATCAACCAGTTCCATGCCGACCTGGCTGATATCGTCCAGCCGGCCCACAAAAGGGCTCACATAGGTCGCTCCCGCCTTGGCGGCCATCAGGGCCTGGACAGGGGAAAAGCAGAGGGTCACATTGGTCTTGATCCCTTCTTTGCTCAGGACCCTGGCCGCCTTCAACCCTTCTTCAATCAAGGGGACTTTCACCACGATATTGTCTGCTATGGCGGCCAGGTCCCTGGCCTCGCGCAGCATTCCTTCAGCCTCCACACTCACCACTTCAGCGCTCACAGGGCCGTCGACGATACTGCATATCTCTTCCAGGAGTCCCCTGAACTCCCTCCCTTCCTTGGCAACGAGTGAAGGGTTCGTGGTCACGCCATCCACCATGCCCAGTTCGGTGGCCTTCTTGATCTCATCTATATTGGCCGTATCAATAAAAAATTTCATTTTCTTCTCCTTTTTATATTCCTTTTGAGGTAACATCCTTTCAATCGGATCTTACAATTTCATACGCTCTTCATAGGTATCCGCACATTTCTTGCTGCAGAAATAGCAGGTCCTGCCCCCGATGAACCGCTTTTCCGCCTCCCGCACAGGCACATAGGTCTCACAAACAGGATCCTGGACCATCTCGTCTATGGTGCCCCCCTCTTCATGTCGACTGATTTTCTGTCTTGGGTCAAGGAAGCGGCGAAGGGTCCGGTAGAGCAGGTAACCCAGCAAAATAATAATGAGCAGTCGCATCTATTGGTCATCCATTTGCAGCACCTGTTGGCCCTCTCCGGTGCAATCCTTGAGCAGATCGATCATCCGCCTTCCGAGCACGGGATGAGGGAGATTCGGGGCCAGGTCCACGATGGGTACGAGGACAAATTTCCTTTCATGCATTCGGG
>CAYUCJ010000452.1:1318-2681 GCA_964443285.1 uncultured Desulfobacteraceae bacterium
ATTTCATCCATGAGCTGGATCGCTTTGAGACAGTTCTCCAGGGGTTCCCCGAGGTTTGAACCGACGCCGATATAGGCTGTTTCAATCATTCGAACCGACTCTCAAGGTATTAGAATTTCATTGCCTTCAACCGAGCAATCGCTTCCAAAAGACGCTCTTTGTCCTTGGTCAGGGCAATCCTGAAGTAGCCTTCCCCCGGCTCCCCGAAACCATTTCCCGGCGTCACGACCACCCCTGCCTCCTCCAGCAACTTCTCGGCAAAAGACGTGGAGGAATAACCTTGCGGCACCTGCACCCACAAATAGAAGGTCGCCCGGGGGGTGATCGTTTCCAACCCTACTTCCTCAAGACCGTGGACCATCAGGTCACGGCGAGCTTCATAGATCTCTATCATCTCACCGACACAGGCCTGGTCTCCCTCGAGTGCCTCAATGCCCGCCACCTGAATGGCCTGGAAAACGCCCGAGTCGATGTTGCTCTTTATGGCCCCCAGCCCTGCGATGCCCTGAGCATTGCCTGCTGCGAAGCCAACGCGCCAGCCCGTCATGTTGTAGGTCTTGGAAAGGGAATGAAACTCCAGCCCGCATCCTTTGGCCCCTTCCACCTCCAGAAGGCTGGGCGGCCTGAGCCCGTCGAAGGCCATCTCGGTGTACGCAGCGTCATGACAGACAATAATGTGATGCTTTCCGGCAAATGATACGACCCTGCTGAAGAAGTCCAGGTCCGCCACTGCAGATGTGGGATTGTTCGGGTAGTTGATGACCATCACCTTTGCCCGGTCCGCCACGTCCTTCGGAACGGCATCCAGATCCGGAAGGAAATGGTTCTCCCTGACCAACGGCATGAAATAGGGCTCTCCCCCTGCGAAAAGGACGGCATTTCGATACACCGGATACGCCGGGGTGGGGATAAGGGCGATGTCCCCCGGATTGATGAAGGCCAGCGGGAAATGCGCTATGCCTTCCTTGCTTCCTATCAGAGAGATCACCTCGGTCAAAGGTTCAAGGTCCACCCCGAACCGTCTGTTATACCATCGGGCCACGGTTTCCCTGAATGCTTCCATCCCGGAATAGGAGGGGTATCCGTGATTGCGGGGGTCATCCACGGCCTGCTTCATGGCCTGGACAATATGCTGTGGCGTAGGGATGTCCGGGTCTCCGACACCCAGATCGATCATATCAACGCCCCTGGCCATGACCTCCTTCTTTTTCCGGTCGATCTCCTTGAATAAATAGGGAGGCAGTTCCTTCAGCCTGTCCGCTTTTTCAAATAATGGCATTTTCTCTCTCTTTCTTTATAGGTATCACTTCAAACCCAGGACATCCTGCATGTCGTAGAGCCCGGCAGGCTGTTCCACGACCCA
>CAYUCJ010000453.1:0-2673 GCA_964443285.1 uncultured Desulfobacteraceae bacterium
TTTCTCCCCGCTTTTCTTAAAATAACCGTCTCTGAAATGATTTCAAGAATATCGACGGAATTTTTAATTTCAGTGACTTTATCTCTCGGGATAGAAAAGGTCAATCAGGGACCCCCAACGCCATTGGGAAAAGGGTGGCTGTTCTCAGTACGGCAGGGCCGATTCGTCGGGACGGATTAAATTTTTTGTCAAATCGGAAATATAATAATCATGGGGCTTGCTGTCAAGATCCGAACGAAACATTTTTCGGCTCGAGATAGCGCCCCCTCTCCGGGAATTTCCGATCGGGTTTATTCACCCGGTGGCGCCGGAAACGTTTTCAGTATCTTCTCGAGCCCGGAAACGGCCAGCGCCTTTGCGGTCAACCATTTTCCCTTTCGTTTGAAAAACTGACCGATGGTCAGCAGGTTCTCGGACAGCGCCCGCTGGGTCTCCTCAAACACGCGACTCCATACGACACTGGAATTTTTTACGTCAATAAGATCCAGGTGAAATCCGACCGATGCCGGCGAATCAGCGGCATAGGCGGAGCCGATCCGCTTTTTGAAAAGGTAGAGGGTGCCGATCATTACCGTGTCCGCGCCCATTTCCCGCCCGACAGCTGCCAGTATTTGCCTTTCCCCTCCGCCCTTCATGCCCAGCACTACACGCGTTCGCACCTCCTCGTATTCCTCCGTGGACAGGCTGAGAAGCCTTACCTTCCTCTGTTTCAGCATTTCCTTCAGCTGCTCGGTGAGAAACACCTCGGGGTGGTCCCCCTGAACCGGCCCGGTCATGTAGCTGGTGCCGCATACCGGGCACCGGACAACTTGGTCCTCGCCGTTGCGCTGGGTTCCGTTCTGGATTGGAAGCAGCAACAGCTTTCCAATGGAAAAGTGGCTCTCCTCGGAAAGCGGCCGGCTTTCGCTTTTAAGGCATCCTGCAAGCATCATGAGGGCCGCCGAAACCATAATGCCGAGGCACACGAAAATGATACAAGCCTTGATGTGACGCATGTCTTTCCCCTCCACCGGCCGGAAAACCGGAAACTGAATGGAACCTTTATGTAGCAAGCTTTAGCACTTGACGCTTGACACCGCCGGTGAAGCCGGCTCAGGTCTCTGGATTAGAGGCTTCCCTTGGACGAACGAACCCCTCTCACCCGGGGGTCAACGGTGGATGCCTGGTCCATGGCCCTTCCCAGGGACTTGAAGACCGCTTCAAGAACATGGTGTTCGTTTTCGCCGAAGGCCGTGACATGCAGGGTAATCCCCGCCCTTACGGCAAAGGCTCTTAGAAATTCCTTGGTAAGACAGGTGAAGCTGATACCGTTTTCTAAAAACGGCGCGGGGACTTCGTAAACGAGGTAAGGCCGGTTCGACAGATCCAGCGTAACCGTGGCAAGGGCCTCATCCATGGGGGTTGCCGCCAGACCGTATCGGGCAATGCCCTTGCGGTCCTTGAGTGCTTCACTGAAGGCATCGCCCAGAGCCAGGCCCACATCCTCCACCGTGTGGTGGGAATCAACCTGAAGATCCCCCGCCGCGGCAATGGACAGGCCAAAGAATCCATGGTGGGCGAACAGTGTCAGCATGTGATCGAAAAAGGGGATACCCGTCGAGATGGCATCCGCCGTTTCCCCTCCATCCAGCTTCAGTTCGATGCAGATATCCGTCTCACGGGTCTTCCGCTCAACGCGCGCGGATCGCTCCTTCATGGCCATTCCTTTCAGCAGCGTCGGGGGGATGGGGCCCCTTTCATGTAAATTTTTTACAAATATCCCCTTTCGCGGAAAAGATCAAGGGGCATGGCGGGCCCATTACTCCCCTAGTGCCCGGGACATGAGATCCCCCACGGTCTGGGAAAACGAGGAGGGATCTTCCAGCTTTCCGCCCTCGCCAATGAGGGCCACATCATAGAGAAGGTGGCTGATTTTCTGAAGCAGGGGGTTTTCCCGTTCGTTCTCATACAGGGTTTTCAACTTGTCCAGAGCGGGATGATCCACATTCAACTCCAGGACCCGCTTAGCCTCGGGCGCCTGTTGGCCAGTGGCCCTGAGAATCTTTTCCATGTAAGCGCTCATGTCGGCCGAGTCCCCTGAAAGGCAGGCAACGGAATCCTTCAGATGGGTGGAGGGTTTTACGTCCTTGACCTTGTTTTCGAGGTTCGATTTGATGAAGCCGAACAGGGACGAATAGGCGCCCTTATTTCCCTCCTCCGTCGTATCGATGTCGCCCTTTTCCGCACTCTTTAGCGCTTTGCCGTCATACTCGGTCAGGGACTGGACGACCCACTCGTCCACCGGGTCGGTCATGAGAAGCACCTCGATATCCTCCGCCTTCAGGCGCTCCAGGTGAGGGCTGTTGAGAAGGGTGGCGGCATTTTCGCCCGTGATGTAGAATATTTCCTTCTGATCGGCCTTCATCCGTTCGACATACTCCTTCATGGAAACCAGCTTGCCCTCGGATTTTGTGGTCTGGTACCTGAGAAGTTCGGTGAGCTTTTCACGATTTTCGGGGTCCGTCGGAAACCCGACTTTCAGAATATGACCGAAATTTTTATAAAATTTCTCATAGTCACCAGGTTCCAACTGGCCCAGAAGCTCGAAAACCTTTTTGACGAGGTTTCTGCGAATGTTTCGAACCAGCCGGTCCTGCTGGAGGATTTCCCGGCTGACATTCAGGTTCAGGTCCG
>CAYUCJ010000454.1:0-2667 GCA_964443285.1 uncultured Desulfobacteraceae bacterium
GTTCATCGTCAATACCTAACTTTTTCTTATGAAATACTGTCTTCACAGTATTGAAGGAATTCATGAAAAGAACTAAATTGCGGCAGGTCGCTATTGAAATAACCCTAACATTGCATAAACTCAGTAGTTGCATAAATAATGCTGAAAATGTTCATTTGACCGCATCAATACAGGGATATACCGAAACTGAACTGTTGACCCCGGAACTCACCCGTGGTGGATTACTGCATCATTTGCGTAGGGTGGGCTCTGCCCACCTTTGACAGATGATATAAGCGATGTTTGGTGGGCAAAGCCCACCCTACGATAAGGAATTTTTGCAACGTTAAGGAAGAATACAAAATGAAAAAGCACCTGATAATCATTCTCTTGGTTATTGTCGGTCTATTTCTTGTGACGAATGGCTTTGCTCAAGAGAAAAAAAAGCCGGTGGCAGGCGATATCGCTGCCAAAACAACAGGCGGTCAGCGAATTAATGCCTTTATGGTGGAGAAAATCATAGGCTCCAAGGTGATTAATGTGAAAGGGGAGGCGTTAGGAAAGATTGAGGATTTAGTCGTCGATATCGATACGGGAAGAATTGTATACGCCGTTCTTGAATCCGGTGGTTTTTTGAGCATCGGTGATAAGCTCTTTCCCGTCCCTTGGGAAACCCTTGCAGCGCTTCCATCGGAAGGCATATTCTTCCTCAATCAATCCAAAGAACAAATGGAAAAAGCGCCTGCTTTTGACAAAAACAATTTGCCGAACATGGCGGATATGGATTGGGGGGAGGGCATTTTCAAGCATTATGGCGTCCCCGGGTATGAACGTCGCGGACGAATGGGAATGGGCTACGGTTATGGGGGTTATGGCGGTTATTACGATTACCCGATGCATCGTGGGCCAGGCATAGAAGACCCTTACAAAAAAATCTTTGACTCTAAAACAATTAAGACCATCTCCGGACAAGTAATAAAAGTAGACCAAGTTCCCGAACCGGGATACGGCATGGAAGTGCGATTGACTGTCTTTATTGACAAAAAAGAAGTCCTGCCGGTTTACCTGGATCCGGCCTTCTTCATTTTGGGCACTGAGCAAGAAAATTATTTTAAATTAGGCGATGAGGTCACCGTGACCGGCTCACAGGTCACACGTGGTGATGAGTCTTTCATGCTTGCCACGACCGTGAAGCGAGGAAATGAAGTCTTGCGATTGAGAGACAAGGACGGGAATCCGGAATGGATTGGATGGAAAAAAACCGAGTGATTGATCGTTACAAAATCCGATAGATTCAATAGGGACATTTTTCTTGCCCTTAACTATTCCCGGGAATCCGGGGACCGTTCAACTACGGTTTACCTGCGCGTTGCTCGGCGCCTTCAAAGCCGGCGATGCGCAATAGGAGGAACCATGAAAGCGACACAACGGCTGCATGATCTTGGTCAGAGCCTTTGGCTCGACAACATTACCCGCGGGCTCCTGACAAAGGGGACTCTCCGCCATTATATCGCCGAACTGTCGGTGACGGGGCTTACCTCTAACCCCACGATCTACGATCATGCCATTAAAAATACCGAGTTCTACAACGATGCCATCCAGCAAAAGGTGCGTGAGAGAAAATCGGGGGAAGCGTTGTTCTTCGAACTTGCCCTGGAGGATCTGACCCAGGCGGCCGATCTCTTTCGGCCGATCTACGACGCAACGAACGGGGTTGACGGCTGGGTATCCTTAGAGGTTTCACCGCTGCTCGCATACGATACTGCCGGGAGTGTCAAAGAGGCAACCAAACTGCACGGCAGAGCGAAACGACCCAATCTCTTCATCAAGATTCCGGGCACTCCTGAAGGACAGCCGGCCATCGAGGAGACGATCTTTAAAGGAGTGCCGGTGAATGTCACACTCTTGTTCTCACGAGAGCATTACGTCGCCGCAGCCGAAGCATACATGCGAGGGATCGAGCGGCGGATCGAAGCCGGCCTCGGCCCGGCAGTCGGCTCCGTGGCCTCACTCTTCATCAGCCGCTGGGACAAGGCGGTCATGGAAAAGGTTCCGGAGGAACTTCAAAACTGCCTCGGTATTGCCATCGCCAAACGGACATACAAAGCCTACCGGGACCTGCTTGCCTCGCCCCGCTGGCAGAAGCTTGCCGGGGCCGGAGCACAGCCGCAGCGCCTCCTGTGGGCCAGCACCGGAACGAAAGACCCCAAGGCTTCAGATGTCCTTTACATCGAGGCGCTCGCGGCCCCAAGCACCATCAACACGATGCCTGAGGAGACCTTACTCGCCTTTGCCGACCATGGCAAAGTGAATGACGTGTTGCCGGTTGACGGGGGCGACGCCGAAGAAATACTCGCCGGATTCGCAAAGGTCGGGGTGGACGATGCGGCGCTCGCCGCACAGCTCCAGAGGGAGGGAGCCCAATCTTTCAGCAAGTCCTGGAACGAGCTGATGGATACAATCGCGTCAAAGAGCCATGGGCCCGGAAAGGCGAATCAAAGAGGGGGGAAAAAATGATACCCCGAAGGAAATACCGAGAGCATGGCTGCCGATGCAACGCCCGGCGTGAAGATCCAGCATGGCATCCTTCCTCAGGAGAGTGAAACCATGAGCGACCAGGCTCAACTCGATCGGCTTTGCATCAGGGCTTATGAGCAACTGAAGTCGGAAGGAATCAAGGCGCGCGTG
>CAYUCJ010000455.1:0-2663 GCA_964443285.1 uncultured Desulfobacteraceae bacterium
TTCAATGACGCGAGACAGAAGATCAATTCGCTCATCGTGTCTCTGATGCAGGGGTGATGAAAACCCATGCATGAAATGTCCATCGCCCAGAGCCTGGTCGACATTCTTAAAGAAGAGATGGTCAAAAACCGGGCCAAGGTCCTCCGGTCGGTCAAATTGAACATCGGCCGGCTGTCAGCCATCGTACCCGAGGCACTCTCCTTCTGCTTCGAGATCATCGTCTCCGGGACCCATATGGAGGGGGCGAAACTGGTCATGGAAATGATTCCCCTTGAGGCTGCCTGCCTCGATTGTGAAAAGGTCTTTGAGATTGAGGATTATGCATTCAGCTGCCCCTACTGCAAAAGCCCCAACATAAAGACCATCGCGGGGCAAGACCTGTCCATCGTAGAGATGGAGGTGGATTGATATGTGGCGTAGGCCTCAGGGCATAAGGCTTAAGGTTCGAGGCTTGAGCCTCGTTTTCAGCAAATGAAGGGAGGAGTGTCGTATGAAAATAGCCGTTGTAAAGAACATCCTGGAGGCCAATGATCGCATCGCCCAGGAGAACCGCGCCCTTTTTGATGAAAAAGGCGTGACCGTCATGAACCTCATGAGTTCCCCGGGAGCGGGAAAGACCAGCCTCCTCGAAAAAACCATTCAGGCACTCAAGGGCGATTTGACTCTAGGAGTGATCGAAGGGGACATCCAATCCTCAAAGGATGCCGAACGGATCGCCCGAATGGACATACCCGTCGTCCAGATCAATACGGGGGGCGCCTGCCACCTGGACGGGAACATGATCCGGGACACTTTCGGGGAATTCAATTTTGAAGAACTGGACCTCCTGGTTGTGGAAAACGTGGGCAATCTGGTTTGCCCCGCCGAATTCAAGGTGGGAGAAGACTTCAAGGCCATGATCCTCAGCGTCACGGAAGGGGAAGACAAACCCGCAAAATATCCCTTGATGTTTCACGAATCAAGCGTACTTCTCATCAATAAAACCGACCTCCTACCCTATGTGGACTGCACGGTGGAAGGCATCCGCGAGGAGGCGCTGAAGATAAACCCCCATCTCGTCATCTTTGAGATTTCCTGCAGGACCGGCGACGGGCTCGAAGCCTGGTACGATTGGCTGAAACAGGAGGTCCGGGCCAGGAAAAAGGCTTGAGCCGATTTGTATCAGACTTTCTATCATGTTTACATCTCTTAAGCTGAAAGATCTTGACACCCTCCACAAGGCCGTCCTGAGGCCGCCCTCCCCCACACGACCGAGGATGTGGTTGATCGAAGAGGATGGCGTGCGTGCTGTGGTCAAGGACTTCAGCACCACCAGTTTTTGGTTCAGGAACGTGGCCGGTCGCTTTCTCGTCTGGCGGGAAAGCCGGGCTTTAAGAAAGCTGGAAGATCTCGCGGGCGTGCCCCGTCTCTATCGGGTCGTGGATGGTCTTGCTCTTGTCTTGGAAGAAATCCCCGGTACGAGTCTCGCCGATCTCGAAACTGAACGGGTGCTGTCAGAGGATTTTTTTGCCGCCTGTCAACAACTGGTTTCCCTTTTTCATGAGAGAGGGATTGCTCACTGCGACCTGAAAAGGGCACCAAACATCATTCTGGGGAGCAACGGACATCCGAACATCGTGGACTGGGCGGCAGCCATAAGGCAGAGTGAATTCAGTGTCTATCCCCTGAATCGCATCTACAGGCGGTTTCTCCTGGATGACGAATTGGCCATCATCAAACTCAAACTCAAGCATTGTCCCCATGCGGTGACTGAACAGGAAAAGAGTACCTTTGAATACCGAAGTGGTCGGGAAAAGTCCGTGCGCGCCATAAGGGATCGACTTCGAAGGCTGCTCAAACGCGTTGCTTAGTCCCCCTGAAGAATCTGTTTCAGCTCTTTTCGAAAACGCTCTCCTGGATGGGGCTCAGGGGCGACACGAGAATTTTTTCGGCCATACCCCGGCCCATGGCGAGGCGAGTACAGTCCTGTGCCAGAATCAACCTGCCGTTCCCGTCATTGTTGATAATCTCCAGACGATCCCCAACACGCAGCCCCATGGAGGCCAGCCGCGATTTGCCACCCGCGCCGGCTGCGACCTCTTTGAGTTCCACCTGTTCTCCGGGTTTGGCCGCTGACAGGGGAATCAGCCTGGCCCTGCGGGCAAAGCATTCGTCACAGAGCCCGTAGATTTCCATTCGATGCTGGAGCATTTGAAATCCGTGGGCTGCGGCGATCCGCAACTGCAACCTTTCCATGTCGTCATTTGCAAATTCGACGATCTTCCCGCACTTGGTGCAGACCAGGTGGTCGTGGTGGCGCCCCAGGTGGTTGTGCTCGTAACGAATGGGCTGGTCTTCGAACTTCTTTCTCTGGGCGAACCCGAGTACCACCATGCGGTTCATGCACTGCCGGACGAAATCGACCTCATAATGATAGCCCTTTGCCTCCAGCACCCTGAACAGTTCTTCAAGGGTGACGTGCCCTTCCGTATCAAGGAAGGCATCAACGATATTCAGCCGGTCTTCAACCCGGTCCACCTGATCGGTTTCAAGAAGTGCTCTCAAATTGGCCTTTTCAAGAAGGTTTGTGTCTCTCATCACTCTTTTCACCGCGTTCCTCAACGGGCAGTTTCACTGAAAAATCCCAGAAACCCCTTTACTGCGTTGCCGATAAAATGCTTTTC
>CAYUCJ010000456.1:0-2660 GCA_964443285.1 uncultured Desulfobacteraceae bacterium
CCCGAAGTACAAATCGCCACTTTTTCGGTTAGGCTTCCTACCTGCCATACCTTTTGGAAAGGGCGGAGTAAAAGTGGAGAGGGTGGCGGTCTAAAAGTGTGACACCTGGTTGATAAATAAACGATCTATCTGTTAATTGTCAAGCCCATCCTTTCTTTAGTTTTAAGGTCGTTTTTGAGTTGGATTCTTTTTTTGCGGTGGTCGACGTTTGGAACGTATCTGAGCCTGGCGTAAGCGATAACTTTCGCCATTGGCTTCCAGGATATGACACCTGTGGGTTAGTCGATCCAGGAGAGCGCCAGTAAGCCGTTCTGAGCCGAAGACTTCAGTCCATTCCTCAAAAGACAGATTTGAGGTGACCATGAGGCTGTGATGTTCATATGCTCTGCTGATCACCTCGAAAAGCAGTTCTGCCCCTGCTTTTGAAAAGGGAACATATCCCAGTTCATCCAAGACAAGCAGATGAAACCGTTGTAGCTGTTTTTGCAGTCGTTGCAGTCGTCTTTCCTCCCGACATTCCATTAACTCGGTAACAAGTCCGGTGACGGTATGGAAGCGCACTTTCCGGCCGTGAGCACAGGCTGAAAATGCTAAGGCGCAGGCCAGATGGGTTTTGCCGGTTCCGGGGTTTCCAATAAGCAGGACGTTTTCCCTATTATCGATATACTCCCCCCGCATCAACTCCCGAACCAGTTGTTCGTTGATGGAGGGTTGGGCCTTGAAATCGAATGTATCGATGGTCTTTAGCACAGGGAAGTTGGCATCCTTGACCCGTCTTTCGGCGGCCCGTTTCTCCCGGTCCAACAACTCTCTCTCAACAAGACGAAGCAGATAAGTGGGGAAATCAGTACGGTCTTTTTGGCAAATCGCGGCCATGGAGGCGTATTCTCTGAGCATCGTTGGAAGCCTCAATTTCTTCAGATAATACTCCAATAAAACGGTGGGTTTGTCTTTCTCACTCATGAGGCACCTCCTTCACAGAGCAGTGCCCGGTAAGCTGTTATGTCGGGTCCGGCCACTTTCACCAGACGGAGGTGCTGGCGGTTAGCGAGTATGAAAGTCGTCTGCTCCCATGAAAAATGAGATGTAAGAAATTGGGCAATAACGTCCCGGCTATGCCCCCTTATTTTAAGACCTTTCTCCACAGCTTTCCTGAGCTTTGCCATGGGATAATCTTCCAGAAGACGAAGGACCCTGATGAACTCCCTGCTCCCTTCACCTTCCTTTTCTTCCTCCACAACCAACCGACGTCGTAAGACTTCAAAGCACTCAGGCAGGTTCAGGTTGGCCAGTGGCCGTGCGTGGTCCAGCGAACCAGGCTTTCTCTCCAAAAGCGGCAGATAGTGGAGGTAAGTAAAAAAGACGCCTTCCTTGCCCCATGATCGTTTGTGCTCAGCCACCACTTTTTCTTTATGGCATAAAACTACTCGGTCCACGTACCCTTTGATCAGGATCTCATGATAGGCGTAATCAACCGGCACCGAATAGTCATTGTCGTCGAATCTGACAAGGGATAAGGAATTGGCTCTGGTTGGTTGCTTTCTGCAGGCATCAAAGGGGGCTGGAGGAAGATCCCAAAAGGCAGCCTGGTCTAATTTTAGCAGCTCTGTTTTGGTTCCACTCTTACCACGAAGACGTCGCTTCATGTCTTCCCGACACAACTCAACTAACTTGGCGTTTAACTCCTCCAGATCAGCAACCCGGGGCACAGGAACAAAAAAATTCAGACGGGCAAACTTGACTATTCCTTCCACAACCCCTTTCTCATTGGGGCGGCCCACCCTACAAAAGTGCTCTCTGAACAGATAGTGGCTTTGCAGCTTCAAAAAACCATCCGTTAACTTTCGTTTATGAGGACCAATGATCGTCGAAACCAATACCCTGCTGTTGTCATAACTGATCCTTTGGGGAACACCACCGAAAAACTCAAAAGCCCGGGCATGACCTTCCCAATAGCTTTCCGTACATTCACGTTCAAAAGCCATTACAAAAAAAACATCCGAATACGGCAGCACCATCACAAAAAATGCTATCTTTCTCAATATCCCGGATACCTTGGCCAGCGCATAGCCAAAATCCACCTGTGCCTCACCAGCTTGATGATCCAGCGGCATGAACACTTCCTTATTCACCCGCTTTATCTCCTTAACCGCTTCCTTCACCTGGGTGTATTTACCCTGGTAACCCATCTCCTTAATACGTTCGTAGATCCGCTTGGCTGTGTGGCGCTGCTTCTTTGGAAAATGTTTGTCCTCTTTGATGATCTGATCGATTTGCTCAAGAAAGGGGCCAACCTTCGGCTTGGGGCGGGGGTTTTCTATCCGATAGCCGGGCGGTTCGGAATACTCCAGTATCTTCTTCAACGTCTCCCAGTGAATCCCTTCACGTCGGAGTATCTCTCTTTTGCTCGTCTCTCCTCTCAATACCTCAAGGCGTATCTTTGTCCACCAATCCATATCTGTGTACACTCCTCTTTCCTCCTCCAGAATGTTAGATCGAAATACCCTGTTCGATCTCTCTTGATATTTTCCGGAAAAGGTTATTTGAGGGTGTCACACTTTTCAACCGGCGCTTATGCCGTCACATTTTTCATCCGGCCTTTATAATAGCTCTCCCAGGAACAGTTAATGATGTGTGCCTTGTGAGTTATCCTGTCCAAA
>CAYUCJ010000457.1:0-2611 GCA_964443285.1 uncultured Desulfobacteraceae bacterium
AAGTGCGGTAACGCATGAAGCTAACTGGTACTAATAGGTCGTGAGGCTTGGCCATTACTTTTTTATTTTTGTTTGTTTAGAGCAACCGTAGAAGGTCTGAAGTTATCTTTTTGCATTCCCCTGTGTTTTCAGTTGATAGTTTTACAGTTTTCGGTGGCGATTGCGAAGAGGCAACACCCGTTCCCATCCCGAACACGGAAGTTAAGCTCTTCAGCGCCGATGGTACTGCGTGGGAGGCTGCGTGGGAGAGTAGGACGCCGCCGAAATTATCATAAAAGCCCCTCCAATCCGGAGGGGCTTTTTTTTGCCTTTGAAAAAGACGTGGCTCTGCGAAGATCTGCCTATTGACCTGACCAGGGAAATTGTGGACACTGGTCACCGTCCGGGACAGGTCTGCAAACGGGAGCGAAAATGAAAACGGAAGAAAGAATACCTGTCGAAAAACTGGAAGGGTACACGTGCTTTGCCTGCGGGACGGCCAATCCCATAGGGCTGCATCTGGATTTCTATCGAATGGGTGACCGCATCTGTTCCGACCTGACCTTGGGACAATACTATGAAGGGTGGGCGAACATGGCACACGGCGGTATTATTTCTACATTGCTGGACGAGGTCATGTCCTGGACCCTCATCTATTTCAAGAGGCGGTTTTTTGTGACCCGAAAGATGGAATTGAAATATGTGCGCCCCGTTCCCATCGGGCAGGCCCTGACCGTAAAGGGCAGATTGTTGGATGGTGATTCCAGACTGGTCCGGGTGCGGGGAGAGCTGTTCGATGGGGAGAAAAGAATACTCGCCAGGAGTCTTGGGGAATTTGCCTTCCTGCCGGAAGATCGGCTGTCAGAGGTTCCCGAGGGGCTCAAGACCGAGATGAAAGCCCTGTTCGAGAAGATGGAGTCTGCCGAACAGAATGGATCCTTTTGATGGGGGACTACTATGAGAAAGCTGATCGATCAACGCAAAACAGTGTCCATCGTCCGATACGAGAAACCCTTGGAATCCGTGCGCCAGGCAGTGGACTTGTGCGGGGGATTCGATCATCTAACGAAAAGCGCCCGGGTTTTCATCAAGCCCAACATCGTCTTCTGGTCCAAATCCGTAAAGTTTCCCAAGTGGGGCGTCATTACGACCTCGCGTGTGGTGGAAGATATCGTGATGCTCCTCAAGGAACAGGGCGTCGAGGATATTACCATCGGAGAGGGGATGGTTACCTTTGACCCGAAGGACAAGGAGACGCCGGCCCACGCCTTTGAAAGCCTGGGTTACCGTGTGCTGGAGAAACGTTATGGGGTGAAGGTCTTCAATGTCCATGAAAGGCCCTTTGAGAAACAGGACCTGGGAGATGGGATCACGTTTAATTTCAACGCCGATTTCCTCCACTCTGATTTCGTCGTGGACGTGCCCGTAATGAAGACCCATGCGCAAACCGTGGTGAGCCTGGGGATCAAGAACATCAAGGGCACCATTGACATCCCTTCAAGAAAGAAGTGCCACAGTGCGGACCCGGATAAGGATCTCAACTACATGATCTCGAAATATCTGAAGGTCCTTCCCCCTTGTCTCACTGTCCTTGACGGCATCTACACTACCGAACGAGGCCCCGGGTTTGACGGGAAGGTTCGCAGAAGCAACCTGCTGGTCGCCTCTGCGGATATCCTTTCGGCCGACATGGTAGGCGCCCGGGTCCTGGGGATGGATCCTTCCCAGGTGCCCCATCTGGTCCATGCGGCCGCATACGAAAGGCGACTCCTCGATCTTTCGGATGTTGAAACAGTCGGGGAAGGACTCGGAGATGTGGCCTCGCACCACCAGTACACCTTCCCCTACACCGAAGACGGGACCCTCCCCCTGCCCATGAAACGGATGGGCATCGAAGGCCTGACATACAGGAAATATGATCTTTCTCTCTGCACCTATTGCTCGCTTGTAACCGGGCCCATCCTGGCGGGGATCGCAAAGGCCTGGGAAGGCAAGCCATGGGACGGTGTGGAAGTCCTCACCGGGAAGTCCATGAAACCGACTCCCGGCAAGAAGAAGACCCTACTCCTGGGTAAATGTATCTATCAGGCCAACAAGGATAACCCGGACATCCAGAAAATGATTGCCGTCAAGGGATGTCCCCCATCACCCCGTAAGATCGTTGAAGCCTTCCACAGGGCCGGGATTCCCCTCTCCCCGGCACTGTTTGAGCAGATGGACGCCCTGCCTGGGTTTTTCATGAAGAAATATGAGGGGAAACCCGAGTTCGAAGAGTCGTTCTTTAAGGTTGATCAGGGAATATGAAAAAAGGACAAAGGTCAAAAGTAAAAGGGTTTAGCAGGGGAGGATCGTCCGTCTTCGACGGACTTGAGGGGAAAGGCAACCAGGCGGAAGGAAAGATTACTGATGAAAGAGGAAAGCATTCTTTTTAGGTCCGCCGATCTGGACCTCGAGGGGCTTCTCAACCAAAATGAAGGAGGAGCAGGGGTTGTGGTCGCGCATCCCCACCCCCTTTACGGTGGGGATATGCATAACACCGTGGTGTCCACGGTGGTTCGGGCCTATTCTGATGCCGGCTATGCAACGCTGAGATTCAATTTCCGAGGCGTTGGACGGAGTGAAGGCCGCTACG
>CAYUCJ010000458.1:0-2608 GCA_964443285.1 uncultured Desulfobacteraceae bacterium
CCAGGCAAGAGCGCTTGAAAACCCGTGGTCAGTGTGTTATATTTTGTGATTATTGTATCGGCACATAACGCATAACGTGAGAATTATCTTCATCCAAACCAAATGAGCCCGGCGTATGAGATTTCCGGGATCCGAATCCCCTATATCTTGATTCAATTCAAAACACAACCCAATGATGTCCATCTGTCTTGAACCGTAACCGCTAATTATTCTAACAAACGAAAACAGGATGTCTTGGAAAGGAGGTTTTCCGATGAGAAAATACTTTTCAATCCAGGTAGGGGACGATCAGGGCGGAAAGGACCTCCTCGAACGGATGGCCAAGGCAAGCGGTTATGGTTTTGGTGTGAACGGAGATCAGATCGTTTCAAGTGAAGGAATGGCAGGTTTTGCTCACTACTGGGCAAGGTCGGGAAGGGCTGAGATGATCGAAATCCTTCCTGCCCTCACCAATCATATGAAAAGCCTTTGACATGAAAGGAGGTCGACCCATGCAGCCTGCTATGGATCAAATGACTATCTTTTTTGCCACCTATGGACTGAAAATCATCGGCGCCATTATCATCCTGATCCTCGGTCGGATTGCTGCCGGAATCGGGCGCTCCGTTTTGAGAAAACTCCTTGAGAAGACAAAAACGGATCCTTCCATCGTTTCGTTTGTTGGGAGCCTGGCATACTTCATTATACTGGTTTTCGCAGTGCTTGCAGCGTTGGCCAAGTTCGGCATCCAGACCGCATCCTTTGTGGTTGTTCTGGGTGCGGCCGGTTTTGCCGTCGGCTTTGCCCTGCAGGGGTCCCTGGCCAATTTCGCAGCCGGCGTGCTCATACTCGTCCTTCGTCCCTTCAAGGCCGGAGACTATATTGAAGGCGCAGGTGTCGCGGGAACAGTCAAGAATATCGAACTGTTTACCACGGAGATCGCCACGCCCGACAATGCCAAGATCATGGTCCCAAACGGCAAGCTTTTCGGAGACGTCATCAAGAACGTTTCAGGCTACGACACCAGGCGGGTGGACCTGGTGATAGGCATCGGATACAGCTCT
This sequence comes from uncultured Desulfobacteraceae bacterium, assembly GCA_964443285.1. Taxonomy (GTDB): domain Bacteria; phylum Desulfobacterota; class DSM-4660; order Desulfatiglandales; family Desulfatiglandaceae; genus CAYUCJ01. The sequence goes on from CAYUCJ010000458.1 coordinate 1,044, forward strand.
TCCATCCAGAAAGCCTACGAAGTGGTGAAAAAGATATTGGACGAAGATGAAAGAATCTTGTCCGAGCCGGTCCCACGGATTGCCGTCTCGGAACTGGCCGATTCCAGCGTCAATCTGGTGGTTCGGCCCTGGGTCAAGGCACCGGATTACTGGAATGTCAGGTTTGACCTGAACCGTAAGATCAAGGAGTCCTTTGACGAGCAAGGTATAGAAATTCCGTTCCCGCAACGGGTGATCCATACGGTTACGGAGAAGGTATGAACTATTTGAAGAAGTTTGATAAAATGACCTGCGAGGTCTGAATAGAAGGCATCTAATGATTTGAAAGGAGATCAGATGAGGAACTTAATCTTAATTTTCATCTTGGGGCTGGTGTTTCTGGCGGGCAATGTTGGGGCAGAGGACGGAGAATCGATTTTCAGCTCCCATCACTGCGGGACGTGCCACAAATTGGACAGGGGCAAGGCGAATCCGTCTCTGAGGGAGATCGCCCAAGGCTACCAGGGGAAGGAAGAGCAGTTAGTAAGCTTCCTTAAAGGCGAATCGGAGCCCATCATAAGGCCTAAAAAGGGAGCGGTGATGAAAAGATACGTCAAAAAAACCAAGGCCCTCTCTGACAGTGAACGAAAGGCCTTGGCCGATTACCTGTTGAGCCATAAAGAATAGGCACGGCCTTATTCGCAGAGTGGAAGCAAGCAATATCGAATGGGTGAAGCCCGAGGGCAACGAAATGACTGAGCAGGACTGAAATCAGTCCTCCTTTCGCACCATCGGCATCCTCCTGACGGGCGATGCCATGGAGGAATTTGACCAGAAAGGTCGGAGAATAGCAGACGCCACTTTCATGCTTCTCCTAAACGCGCATCCTGATCCCGTTCCGTTCAAATTGCCGGCATCAGCTCAACCATGGGAATTGATCCTTCACACGCCTATGCCGAGCCTGGCTGACCCGAAGACTACTGTGAACGCCGGAGCCGAGTTCCCCATGGAGGGCGGTCTCTGGCGCTCTTTCTCGCCAAAGGCAAGAACAAGGAAGATTAGGCTGTTCGCGAATTTGCCCTTTTCTTAAATTTACATCCACCTTTTCCTAACTGGTGCCCATCCACAAATAGAATCTGGGCACTGGCGAGTTTCCAATTCAGAAATGAGATAGTTTTTACAAGATCAAGGAAATCAAGAGATTACGCGGAGGTGTACTATAGTACACTGCCCAAGTGATTCCGTAAATTGACGCCGAGATTGTGAAAAATAGCCATTTATGGATGGAAACTAACTGGCGAGGACGGGCGATTGATACCGGTAGACTAAAAGGGGCCATCCGGATAATAGAGAAGGACATCTTGAGGACCGGAGGGGTTTCGATCATGACGATATCCCAAAAATAAAGGAACAGGGATAGAACAGATTGTCTTTATGAGGAAACTCGCTTTTGCTTTGACAATACCGAAGGCGGGAACCATTTTACCCATGCCATGCAAAGAAATATCGATATCACCTATCTTGTTCACAACAATCAGCAATCAAAGACAAGAGCCTCGTAAAGCAGAAAATCGATCGGAAGTCTT
>CAYUCJ010000459.1:0-2602 GCA_964443285.1 uncultured Desulfobacteraceae bacterium
CTCGGACCCGCTGATGCTGAAGAAAGGCACTTTGGCTTCCCCGGCCACAGCTCTGGCCAAAAGGGTCTTACCGGTACCCGGCGGGCCGACCAGAAGCACCCCTTTGGGAATCCTTCCCCCCAGTTTCTGGAATTTCCCCGGATTGCTCAAAAATTCAACGACCTCTTCGAGCTCTTCCTTGGCCTCATCGATGCCGGCTGCATCGGCGAAAGTGACCTTCGTTTCACTTTCGGCAAAAATTTTGGCTTTGCTCTTGGCGAAAGACATGACCCCCATCCCCGGCCCCATCTTTTTCATGGCGTAGCGCCAGATCAGGAAAAAAATGCCAATGGGGATGACCCAGGAGAGAATGCTGCTCAGGAGTTTATTTTCGTACTGTCCGGAATAACTGACTTTGCGGTCATCCAATTCCTGCACCAGGTTGGGATCATTCACTCTGACCGTCGTAAACTTTTGACCCGGCGTTCCCTTTAGAGTTCCATTGATATTATCCGGGCCGATGGTCAATTGACTCACGGTACCTTCGGTTATGTATTGTTTAAATTGGCTGTAGGGAATCGTCTCCACTTTTCCAGAAAAAAGGTATTGTTGCAGGTAGGTAAACAAGAGGAAGACCATCAGGAAATACCAGATGCTGAAATGAGCCTTAGGGGGCAAGGCGTCCTTTTTTTTCCGGGGGTCCTGGAGACCAAAAAGAGAACGAAGCTTATTCATTAGGTTGCTTATAGGGTCTTTATTTTCATTGGACGCCATTTTCATTTTCCCATATTTTTCTGCGATGACATGCCATGCCTGTTTGAAACTCAAGGCACCTCATTTAGGCTCCCGAGTGATCCACAGCCGGCAAAAAAGTATACTTTTTGAAATTTGATTGAGCGTTCGACTGCTATTAAAAGGCTTTTGGCGACCATTAGAAAAGCTTACCTGTCAAGTCGTGCATGGCCTTCACAATATCCAGGATCGCTTCGTGCATACCCTCAGCGCCTGAGCCTATGTCCGATGCTTCTTTCTTCTGGATCCTGCCCTGAACCTCGGATTTGATTTTTTCCAGGTTTTGAGCGTGTTTTTCAAACTGCAGGCGATGCTCTTCTTTCATGTCTTTGAGGACATCGGAATTAATCTGTCGGATGAGTTCATCGGCCTCAGCCAGCAATTGCTCGATATTCTTGGATTCTAAGTTCTTTGACATCATGTTTCCTTTCTTTAACCTTTCGGCTGTTCATCTCACTGCCGACGTCATTTCCCGTTTGAAAGCATCTTAAAGAATGTATAATTCGCAAATTTTCCGGTAGTGGTAACCGTAGATTGCAAGGGTGACGGCTAATGGCACCTGCCGGGGCTTGCGGATCAACGTCCAGAGCAATAGATGCCAGTACTGGAAACGTTCCTTACCCAATATGCCGAGCTTAAAGCCGGAGTGAAAGAACGCGAGAAACCGCTTAAAATCCATTGGCACGGTTATGTCGGTTGGCCTCAGCTCTATCAGAAAATTTCTAACCCTCCGGTAGAAGTTACGGGGAGAATAGATCTGTTTCATAATCGATCGATACCCATCCAAAAGCTTGTCCAGGCCCATTTTGGGGACGATATTGGTCGTTCCATCGACATTGTCTCCGGAAAACGCGCGAACCACCCGCTTTTCCTTTTGAAGTCGGTCAAAGAGCCGCGTTCCCGGGGGCGCCTGGAGCATTCCGACCATCGCGGTTACGATGCCACTTTTCTGAATGAAATCGATCTGCCGCTGGAAAGTAGACGGCGTATCGCTGTCAAAGCCGACAATAAAGCCGCCCATTACCTGTAATCCGGCGCGGTGGATCGTTTTGACGTTTTGCAGAAGATCGCGGTTTTTGTTCTGAGTTTTACGACATTCCGTAAGACTGACCTCATCGGGCGACTCGATGCCGATAAAAACGGAATCGAATCCGGCCGTTACCATCATGTCCAAAAGTTCAGGGTCATCGGCAAGATTGATGGAAGCTTCCGTTAGAAAAACACATCCTTTTTTATCTTTGCGCCATTCGATCAGGGCGGGAAGTAAATGTGTTTTAAGGTAACTCTTATTTCCAATAAAATTGTCGTCAACAAAAAATATACTGCTGCGCCAGCCAAAAGCATAAATACGGTCCAGTTCCGAGATGATTTGCTGAGGTGTTTTTAAGCGCGACCGGTGACCGAATAACGCCGTCACATTGCAGAATTCGCAGTTGTACGGGCATCCTCTGGAAAACTGAAGGTTCATGGACGCATATCGCTTCATTTTCACAAGATCCCACGAGGGCGTCGGGGTATCGCAAAGATCGCAGAAACCGGAAGCCCTGTAGACCTTTTTCGGTTGTCCGTTGTTTAAATCCGACAAAAAAGCAGGCAGTGTGATTTCCGCTTCGTCGAGTACGAGATGATCCACTTTTTTGAATTCATCGGGTTCCGCGGTAAAAAGAGGCCCTCCGGCAACGACTTTTAAATTCAAAGCGTTACACCGGTTGATGATTTGTTTGGCTGATTTACGCTGAACCGCCATGCCTCCGATAAAGACCATATCCGCCCATGAAAGGTCTTTATCCGTAAGGCTATCCACATTTACGTCCACAAGGCGCTTGGGCCA
>CAYUCJ010000460.1:0-2601 GCA_964443285.1 uncultured Desulfobacteraceae bacterium
GGAAGGTCTTGCTCACATGGGTGGACTGTTGCGTCCTCTCGCCCAGCACGACGCTGTGTCCGCCATATTTTTTGATGGTCTTCTTCATTCGGTCCGCAATATAATCGAGGGCCTCGTCCCAGGTCGCACGTTTCCACTTTCCGGACCCCCTCGGCCCCGTCCTGATCATGGGCGTCTGGACGCGTTCATGGTCCTTCAGGAGGGCCAGGCTGGCCGAACCCCTCGGGCAGAGAACACCGTCAATTCCCCCCGCATGGGGATTTCCTTCGATCCATTTGACATCGTCATTTTCCTCTATGACCCTCATGGGGCATCTGACCGAACACATGAAACAGTTACTGAAAACTTCTCTCTCCATAATATTCCTCCAGTTCCTAGAGTGAAATGGGGTGACTTCACAAAGTCTTTGCCGCGCCCATGGACAGGTGGGCGAATCGTAACTCAAGGCGCGTCTCTTTCTCAAAAGCAATAATCGTACCACTTTGTCGCCCAACAGGGACTAAGGCACCGTCAGCCTGATGCTAATTTTTTAAATGTAATTTCAAAACGTTGTCATTTCAATAAGCTTGATTTCGAACAGCTCCCGGAGAAAAAAACCTGAAGGATATGACTCGATGGCAGTTTTTTTATTGCAGTGCACTTTTTACATTGCGAACCTGCAAGTCAACAAAACACACTATCATTTGACTACCCGCCGACAAGTGCACTATTTTTGTTGCGCTTTCCTCTTCTCGACCGGGAAACGAACCCAATCTCTTGTGTTCGAAGTGGCACTGAAATATTCGAGCTATCCTACTAATATAAAGAGAAAAACCGTCCGATGGCGTCCTCCGGCTGAATTCCCCTCGGAGAGAAATCATTCATGGCACATTGCTTGCTTCTTTGATCCGCAGACTTTGCCATCGCCCATCTCAGGTTTATTGACCGGAGAACACAGGCAACAAGATCTTCTTATTGAGCAGAGAGTGGATAAATTCATTTTTTTGATGCCGAATGTGAAATTATTTGATCCTGACAGGAATCTCTTTTTGCGACAGGGGGCTGTTTCTGTCCTGATCGGTGTGATCGGGTCCACACTGATCGTGATGTTTCTAACGACTTTCTTGTCCATTTCCGGTGCGCTAGGCCTCCTCCCGTGGATTATCGGCTTCAACACGGCCATGACCGGGTTTTCCCTGATCGACAAAACCCGGGATGCCCTCAAACACAGGCTTCCGTTTTCCGTGGGAGCGGGCATCATAAATGCGGTCATGACCCTGGGGGTGCTGACGGGATTGGCCCTCTATGTCACGGGGACCACTCTCTTCGGCCTCATGGATTGGGCACTCCTTTCAGGCCTTGGCGGTCCGTGCGGTGCGCTGGGCGGCTGGCTGGCGATCAAATACCTTGGATTAAGAAAGTAAATTGAGGTCTTATCGATGAAATCGAAAAACCCATGGACGGAACCCTTTTGATTTCATCACCTGTGTGTTGGTGAGGGGAAAGAATTAACAACCAAAGAGGAGGAAAAGATGAGCAAAAAACTACCCCTGTTCTGTTTATTGCTTGTGGCTCTGGCGGCCTTTTTGATGGTTCCCAGCGGCACATTCGCTGCGGCAACGTTATCCGCAACCGATTACAAGGCCGGAGATACAGTGACCATAAAAGGGACCATTGCCCCCGGACAGGACCTCTTTATTGCCATCGCGGAAAAGAAAATGTTTGCGCCCAAGGACTCCAGCGGCGTCAATGAGGCTAAGAGATTCAAGAAAGACGCCAAGAAGAAGGGCTTTGGCCTTGACACCGCCATACCTCCCCTTTTCTACATGCTGACCACAGCCCCTGAAACTTTCGGCAAGGTATCCCAGAAGAAATTCGGTGGACCTTCCTTCTTTACCCAGGGAGGCAAAAGGGGTCTCTACAAGACAAATATGTTCAAGCTGGCCCAATATGACAAACTGAGTCCGGAAGCCAAGAGCGTTCTGGGTCCCATCAAGACGGCCGAACAGTGGAATTTTCTGAAGTATGCCCACGAGAGCGGCTATGGCATTGAAACAGTCGTCAAGGAAAAGACCCTTGTGGGCAAGGTCACGATCTTTTCCCGCAGTGTCCTGGCCGACCACACCACCTCCAAGAACTACTGGGACAAAGGCACCAGTATCTCCCTGGACAAGAAGACGGGAAAATTTACCGCCTCTTTCAAAACCTTTCGCCACACGCCCCCAAACACGAAGTTTGAGGTCTACGTCAACGGCGATATGGCAGGCAGCTACGATGTCAAGGCCAAAGGATTCTGGTTGAGTCTTGCCGGTCGTTACATGAACCCGCTCTGGATTATCATCGGCGCCATCTTCGTCGGCACCTACTTCTCCATGATCGGCGCCGCCGGCGGCATGCTCATGGCAGCCTTCCAGGTCATGATCGTTCAGACCGCCGGGCCTGTGGGAATCAATGCCGCCAATGTGCTGCGCCCGTCCAACATGGCCTTAACCCTCTTTTCGCCCCTGGGTTCGTTTTACCGGTATGCGGTTAAGGAAAGCAGGGTCGCCTGGCCGGTCGGCATCTCTTTCGGGGTGGGTATTTTCATAGGGTCCATCTGGCTCGGAAAATATGCCACCCAGT
>CAYUCJ010000461.1:0-2588 GCA_964443285.1 uncultured Desulfobacteraceae bacterium
GCACTGCTCCTGTCCGCGGGGTTGAAAAGGGAAGATCTGGCCCCGGGCAAGCCCTTTATCGGGATCGCCAACAGCCACAACAACATCATCCCGGGTCATATCCACCTGAATGAATTGACGGTGGAGGTCAAAAGGGGGGTCCGGGATGGTGGAGGCGTTCCTCTTGAATGGGGGGTCCCCGGAGTTTGCGACGGCATCGCCATGTTCGTGGAAATGCGATTGAGCCTGCCGAGCAGAGAACATATCGCAGACAATGTGGAGATCATGACCCTGTCCCATTCCCTGGACGGCTGGGTGGGAGTGACCGGATGCGACAAGATCACGCCCGGGATGCTCATGGCAACAGGCCGGCTGGATCTCCCCTCCATCATCCTCACGGGCGGCCCCATGAAATCAAACGTTGTGGATGGAAAGAAACACCATCCCATTGAAGGTTTCGGCATGGTCGGCCGGGTGAAGGCCGGGAAGATATCCGCGGAAGAGGCGGAACAAATGCTTCCCTGCATGACCTGCGGGGCGGGGTCATGCGTCGGGCTCTATACGGCAAACACCATGGCTGTCGTCACCGAGGCACTGGGCATGTCCGTCACCGGGTGCGGTACCACCCCGGCCCTGGATCCACGCAAAAAGAAACAGGCTTACGAAACGGGCCGGCGGATTGTGGAACTGGTGAAGCAGGATATCAGGCCCAGGGATATCCTGACGGAAGCGGCCTTCGAGAATGCCATCAGGGTGGACATGGCCATGGGAGGGTCGACCAATACGGTTCTGCACATCCCTGCCATCGCCCGTGAAGCCGGCATTGATGTGGGGGTGGAGCTGTTTGATCGGATCTCCAGAAAGACCCCTCACCTCTGCTCCATCATCCCGGCCGGACCTTATGAAATGGCGGATGTGGATGCTGCAGGCGGTATCCCGGGAGTGTTGCATCGCTTGCGGGACAACATTCGGGAGGCGTCAACGGTCAATGGGAAATCCATAAAGAAGATTGCGGATGAGGGGATGGTTTCCGGTGAAGAGGTAATCCGTCCCCTTGAGCGACCCTACCATCCTGAAGGGGGCATCGCCGTGCTCAGGGGTAATTTCGCCAGGAGCGCCATCATCAAACAGACGGCGGTCAATCCGGACATGTTTGTTCACTCCGGACCGGCAAAGGTCTTCCATTCGGAACAGGATCTGCTGGATGGTATAGAGGCCGGAAGCATAGCCGAAGGAGATGTCCTGGTTATGCCGTTCCAGGGCCCGGCCGGTGCACCGGGAATGCCCGAAATGCTGACCCCGACTGATGCCATCATCGGGGCAGGATACAGGAAGGTCGCACTGATTACGGATGGGCGATTTTCAGGCGCAACGACAGGCCCTTGCATCGGTCACGTGGAGATGGAGGCATTCAACGGGGGGGCTATCGGTGCCATCAGGAACGGGGATATCATCACCATCGATATCCCCCATAGGGTATTGAACGTCCAATTGAGTGACGAAGAGATTGCAGAGAGACAGAAGGAGCTCAAAGCGCCTGAAAGGCAACTGACGCCACTCCTTGAATCCTACAGGAAGAAATTTCTGGGAATGAATTGTTACGGGAGGTAGCGCAAGCTCTTTTACCCCAGGCCTTTCAGGAATCTTTTTGGCAGGTTGGCAAAGCCTCCATTGGACATGAAGAGGGCCACATCGCCGGGACGGGCTTCAAGAAGCAGGTTATCGAGCAACCGGTCATGGGTGTAGAAGTACGAAGCGGCTATCCCCCTTTTCTGCAAGTCTCCCGCCAGCCGATGGGATGAAAACCGTTCTCCCTCAGGGACCTTTTCCATGAGCGGGGGTTCGGGAATCATGACCCTGTCCGCCTTTTCAAAGGCCCCTGCATAATCCTCCTGGAAGATGTTACGCCGGCTGGAGTTGGAACGGGGCTCAAAAACGGCCACGAGACGACGCTCCGGAAACCTGTCCTTGACTGCACGGACGGTCTCAAGCACGGCCGTGGGATGATGGGCAAAGTCATCGAGGACCAGGACCCCCCGCCGTTCTCCCAGGATTTCCTGTCTGCGTTTGACACTGCGGAACGAACTGACGGCCCTTGCCAGGTCTTTGTGAGATACCTTGAGAAAATCCGCAAGCGCCACCGTAGACAGGAGATTCGCCAGGTTGTGACGTCCATAGAGGTGGGTTTCCAGGTCCAGAAACGGCTTTCCCTGTTTTTCGATGTTCACGCGGGTCATGGTGTCGCGCGTCATGATAGAGATCGCTTTCCACTCCGGGCTTCCTGTAAGGCCATAGGTCCGTACGGGGCAGCGGGCACGCCGGAGTTCCGGGACCACCCTGGGGTCATCGCTGTTGGCGATCAGGAGCCCGTCGGCCGGAATGAGATCAATCAGCCTTCGGAAACTCGAAAGGACGTGCTCAAGGTCCCGGTAGATATCCGCGTGGTCGAACTCGACACTGGTCAGTATGAGTACTCGGGGCCTGTAGTGGAGGAATTTCGGACCTTTGTCAAAAAAAGCCGTATCATATTCATCCCCTTCGATGACGAAATAGTCCCCCTCGCCCGTCTTGAAATTCTTCTTGAAATTGATGGGAATGCCGCCGATCAT
>CAYUCJ010000462.1:0-2586 GCA_964443285.1 uncultured Desulfobacteraceae bacterium
CAGAAGGTGAGCGCCCGGTAAAGTCTAAACCCCCTGGGCCGAAAACGAAAGACTTTACACGTCCTCCCGTCTACCCGGTGATCACGAAGGAGCCATGAAAATGACATTGACAAAGAAAAATCTCGTTGACAGAGTTCGAAATGGTTGCGGGTTCACCACGAAAGACAGCTGCAGGCTGGTGGATGAAATTCTGGGGGCTATAAAAGGCGCGCTGGCAGACGGAGAGGATGTCCTTATCAGCGGTTTCGGGAAATTCTGCGTGAAAGGTAAGAATAGTCGGCGAGGAAGAAATCCCGCTACTGGAGAAGATTTGATACTGGAACCAAGGAAAGTGGTGACATTCAAATGCTCAGGGGTTTTGAAGGATAAGATTAACGGAACAGGATGACTTGCACAATCACGTCATGCATCCAGGAATATTTACAGACTAAGATTAAGCATATCTTCCGCTATTTTCACCATGTGTCCGAATGGATTCGTATCGTATACGTTAGTTGCGGGTGGAGGGAAAACGATAGACTACCAGCAGAAAGCATAACCTAATCAGTCAACAAAAAAGCAGGGCCTTGATAATCCTGCATGCGGTGTTTCAAAGCAGATATCGGACTGATTTTTCCCGAATTTCCGCCACCAGCAACTTGCATTATTCTTCCCCCTCACGCAAAATCGACCCTTTTTGTCGGCAGCCATGTCACACCCTTCTCTATGCTGGGGAGATACACCTCGAACATCGACGCTTTCCCCGGTACTTTGTCGTGAAACAATAATTTAATAGCCATTATTCTTTCATCTCCTTGACGCGCCGCCAAAATCCATCAAAAAAAAATTAGTGTCTCTTTCGGGGATGGTGGAAACCCCTCGCCTTCAAGGCGAGGTTTGTTCAGTTTATTCATAAAATGCCCACGTATCTTGGTCAAATCTTTCCCATCTGCTGTCTGATCTTTCGCGTGCTTCAAAATTATACGGTGTTGTATACCATAAAAGGATTTGATCATGTGTTGAATCCATCACATAGGTTCCCTGAAAAGTTTCAACGGTCAATACTGCATGCGCGACCAGGTTTCTTTTGTGGTGCACAATAGCTAATCTTAACGGGCCTCTGGGCAACCCAATTTCTACCAGACGACGTCTTTTTTCAAGGGCAATGTCTTCGCAATCCCCAAAACCATTGGACGGATATGTCCAGAACTCTTCCCTTTGGTACTCATCCCTATCCGAACGTAATGAGATCTCTGAGTTGACAGAGCTATTTGTTTCCAGCAGAAAATTCCATACTGCTGGCACCAATTCTAAGAGTGATTGCCCGCTTAAATCGCATTCTCCTACATTCCTCAAACAAAACTCCTTATAGGGAAGAAAATTATCTCTTATTTCCATCACCGGGAGATCAAGAATCCTTGACCGCTGTATCTCTTGCCCCAGAAGCGTTTTCGGCGCACATCCCAAAAAGAAGACAAATATACAAAGGAGAGAATACTTAGCGCGCAGCATGACATTTCCTCGGAAAGTATTCTTGCTAAGCAATTACCCCGTTTTTCAAAATGTCTCATTCTGTAACAAACCAACTAAGAAATCTGATCAAATGCATAACAGAATCTCCCGCGTTAAGCGGATAAGGCAGGGCCAAAATGACCCTGCCTTTGACTTTATTCCATGATACAATCTAGTTCTTGGTTTCTATCTTCCAATGAACCTTAGTCTTGTTCATGCCAAAAAAACTGCCTTTCACGTCTGTCTGAAAACCTGGAATCCCATTGTATTCTCCACCCCCTGTTATCCCTTCACATTTCCCAGTGCCGCCGACAAATTCAAATTTTCCTTTTTGGCCTACTTTTCCGCCCATTGCGCCCTTCGAATGGAGGGTCATAAATATCTTATCTCCATCTGGTCGGACATAGACGCAAAAACCAGAGCTATCATCATAAACGCCCTTTACAGCGTAAAGCGATCCCAAGCAATGGCAGGTCGTCATATGCAAAGGGCTCTCAGGAGGGGCCCCAGTGTTCACTCCAAAAATCTCCCAATTCATTCTAACAAGGTTCCTACCCATCGAAAGCATTTTAAATGTACCATGGTAAGCAAGTTCGGACGGCCCTGAACCTTCCATTGCCATCTCTGCAGTGACACCTGGGGCATAAGCCAGCACCAGAGCAAGAATGAGTATGAAAGCAACAAATATCTTCTTCATGGCAAACCTCCTTTTGTGTAAGGTCCTGACGGATTTTTGAATTTCCACCGGTTCCTAGAAGCCCTGAGGGGTGACTCCTGGCAGGGAAGCAAGCCTGTCAGGAGCAAGGTTGGCACATTTTGAGGTGTGTGCACATGATGTACGCCCTGAAAAAAGTGTTGGAATGATCTGATATGCCTTTTCTCAGTGCCGGAAAACGTTATGTTGCTGCGGATTCTCTCGAGAAGAGGTGGAGCGGCAAGGTATTGGGTCTCAATGGCGGTGCAGATCGTGAAGCATCATTCAAAGAAATTAACGTGAATTCTCAATCTGTATAAATATATTCTAAACTAATATGATACTGATGTCAACGGTCTTTTAAAAGTGAGCCATTTTCGGTCGTGAAAAGTGAGCCACTT
>CAYUCJ010000463.1:0-2573 GCA_964443285.1 uncultured Desulfobacteraceae bacterium
CCATCTCCTCCGGCGTGTTTAGAAAGCGTCTGAAAAAGAGTGTCAGGTTCGGCCCAATGGTTCTATCAACTTCGTTCTTCATAGGTTGCCGCCTGCGGCATAAATCAGCTTTTTACGAAGTCATCAATTCTTCAGCGCATGTTCACAAACCTAACGGACCAGATAGCCACCGTCTACGACGAGTATGTGCCCGTTGACATAGTCAGAGGCGTTGCTCGCCAGGAAAACGACGGTCCCCATGAGGTCTATTGTCTCGCCCCAGCGGTTTGCCGGAATATGATCGAGAACCCTCTGGTTTGTTTCCGGATTGCTTCTCGTCCTCTCCGTCAAATCCGTTGCGTAGTATCCGGGTGCAATCCCGTTGACCTGAATGTTGTATTGGGCGAGTTCATCGCAGTAGGCCTTTGTGAAGCCCGCAAGACCATGTTTCGTAGCTGCGTATGCCGGAGACCATTGTCCCCCGAGAAATGAGAATAACGAACAGATGTTGATAACCTTGCCGCTTCGTTGGGGAATCATAAACTTTGAGGCTTCAAAACTGAGCTCAAAAGCCGCCGTCAAATTGATGCCCACCATCTTATCCCATTGCTCTCTGCCGAAATTCTCGACTTCGGTATTGATGCAGATGCCCGCGCTGTTGATCAGGATATCAATAGACCCAAGCCTTTCAACACAGGTTTCGATAATTTTCTTTGGGGCGCCATCATCGGTAATATCAATTTGCATGAATTCGTAACCAACACATTCCGCTTCTGTCATTTCTTTGCATGCGCCGTCACCATCCAGAATACTGGGTATGAACAGGTTGGCACCCGCTTTGGCCAGAGCCGTCGCGAATGCAAGCCCGAGCCCGCAATTACCACCGGTTACGATGGCGTTTTTTCCTTTCAATGAAAAAAAGTCCATTGTGAAATCTTGAATGCCCATTTTCTTCCTTTCTTCGTGGTCCTGTTCGTCAATGGCACCGAGATACCAAGAATTTTAACCGATGTGTCTCTATCACATTTTCATTCACTTCTTCCACTTATATTTTGCCTGTTTGTTCCCTCATATTTATACACCATTATGTGCAGCGCCGGGACAAGAAAAAACCGGTCGCCAGTGCGGGTCGAAAAGGGGCCAAGTTCAATCTTTACACATTCACATTCCTTCATTCTTTATTTTGGAGATGAATTGAGATATGTTCCATAGGAACATAGAGTGGTCACTGACGGTAAAACCCGGCTGTCACTTCTGCGAGAAAAGATTGCTGAAATCAATCCTAACCAATCGAGGTATTTCGTCATGAAGGTTGTCCATGAAACGGTTGATGTTGTGGTCGCCGGAGGGGGAACAGCCGGACATGTGGCTGCGCTGCAGTCCGCAAGAACAGGCGTTAAGACTTCGGTCATTGAAGCCGGAACCATGCTGGGTGGAACCATGACCGCAGGTGGCGTGTATATGCCCAACCACTTCTACAGCACCCGAGGGCCGGTCGTGCTCGGAATCGCATGGGAGTTATTCAGGAAGGCAAAAGAAATCGAAGGCCTTCCCCTGCCGGATTACAAAAGAAGAAGACCCTGGGAAAGCCCGGGTTACTACAGCTATATCAATGTTCCCATCTATGCGGCCATCGCCGAAGAGGAGGCCGTGAAGGCCGGGGTCGTCCTCCACTATCACGAGTTTATCGCCGAGGTAAAACCGGTGGGGAACTGCTGGGAAATCGTCTCTCTGGGCCGGGGGATCAGGCGTATAACCAAAGCGAAGGAAATCATCGATTGCACCGGTGATTCTGATGTGGTGAGGATACTCGGCCTCGGGGTTCTCCATTCGGACGAGAAGCAGCCCGGCGCTTATCAGTACAAAATCGAAGGCATCGAATACGAACAACTGTGGGAAAAAGAGGTTCAAACCCTTTTTGATGAGGCCATGAAAGCTGGGATTCTGCAGAAAGGTGATTTTGCATATGGAGAAAACCTTCCCTTTCTCTACTATCTCGCACACGGCGGACACAACGGGACGCACGTCTATGACGCGGATACGTCCGATGCCGACGGTCAGACCAGGGCCAACCTGGAAGGCAGGGCAAGGATGTTGAGGATGTTCAAATTCATTACTTCCTCTGTCCCCGGATGTGAAAAGGCGGTCCTGAAAACCATGTATTCCTACGGGCTGTCGCGGGAAACGTATCGAACAGAGGGAGAATACGTCATCTCCAAAGACGATTTCATGGAGGCGACGGATTATGAGGACAAGGTGTGCAATGCCTTCAACTACATCGATATGCACAGCAGGGAAAAAGGTTGCGAGGTCTTCTTTCATGAATCCGATGACCTGATTCCCAAGATCCCCTTCAGGGCGCTGATTCCCAAGGGCAGTTCAAGGATCACCGTGGCAGGCAGGATCGTATCCGCTGACAGAATCGCGCTTGCCGGTATCCGCGCCCAGTGCACCTGCATGGCCATGGGACAGGCCATGGGTGCAGCGGCATCCCTTGCCGTAAGCAAGGGCGTCCCTTCAAGGGATGTGGACAGCCGGGACATTGTCGCCCTCACCGTTGAACACGGCGCTGTCCCCGTTTAAACAGTTTTAGC
>CAYUCJ010000464.1:0-2573 GCA_964443285.1 uncultured Desulfobacteraceae bacterium
CGGGCGATCCGAGAAGGTGGTTTGCCGAGCAGGCCAGGTGTACGGTCCAGGGCGTCCGCTTCGCACCGGACTGTTACTGCTACCGTTGCCCCTTCGGAAAGGAATATCCGGAGTGCAACATACAGTGTGCCCTCTATCTGGACTACATGATCAAAGAAGAGGGAAACGTGGCCGCCATCATAGTGGAGCCGGTGGTGGGAACCAACGGAAGGATCGTGCCGCCGCCCGAATACTTCCCCCTATTGCGGAAAATCTGTGATGAAAACCAGGTCCTCCTCGTGGCCGATGAGGTCATGACCGGATGGTTCAGGACGGGGAGACCATTTGCCATGGAGAATTGGAATGTGACACCCGACATCCTGACCACGGCCAAGGGGGCCACAGGCGCCTACACGCCGGCGGGTATCACTGCCGCAAACGACAAGGTATCCGGTTTCTTTGATGAAGAGCTTTTCTGCCACGGGCACACTTATGCCTTTCACCCCATGGCCCTGTGCGCCATTCCGGCGGCGGTATCGGAGTACAGGAAACTGGTGGCCTCGGGCTTGCCGGAGAAATCGGCCGCCCACCTGAAACAGAAGCTCTATGAACTGTCTGACCGCCACGAGTGCATAGGCGATGTGAGGGGAATCGGCCACTTCTGGGCCCTGGAGATCGTCAAGAACAGAAAGACAAGGGAGCCCTTTAACGTCAAGGCGGACAAGTTCGGCGGCGGACCTCTCATGACGGCAAAGATCGCAGGCGATGCCATGCAAAACGGTGTCTACATGGCCGCCTGGATCGACACCGTCGTCATTGCACCACCTTTGATTATTACCGAAGAGGAGATCGACCAGGGGATCGCCGTTATCGACCGGGCTCTTGAAATCGGTGACAGGGAGGTGGAGAGTACGGGTATTCCTGCTTCCAGGACTTCAGATTTCCAAAAGGCTTGATTATTGATGACCATGTAATAAGTCATCGGCGATTCCGGATACCCGGTTCCGAGCGACGGCAAACGAATAGCAACAGAATAGGGAGGTTATTTCGTGGGAAATCGAACAGATCGTGATCTTTCCGTCGACTTTTGCGGCGTGAAGTTCCTGAACCCTTTCATCCTTTCTTCCGCTCCCCCGACGACCACAGGTCCCATGATGGGGAGGGCCTTCAAGGCGGGATGGGCAGGGGCCGTCACCAAGACCCTCATTGAGGATGCCAGCAGCATCGTCAATGTGACCCCCCGTCTTGCGAGCCTGGGATTTCCCGGGCAAGAAGCACGATTAAGAAACAACTACGCCCTCGAAAACATTGAACTCGTCACCGACCGGGAGCTTTCCACCTGGTTAATGGAAATAGAGGACCTGCGGGACAAGTTTCCCGAACACGTGGTCATTGCCAGCATCATCGATGATGCCAGTAGGCCGGAAGGCTGGCAAAGGTTGGCAAAGAAATGCGAAGCGGCCGGGGCGGGCATGCTGGAATTGAACATGTCCTGCCCCCACGGCATGCCTGAGAGAGGAATGGGTTCGGCAATCGGGCAGGATAAAGAGTTGGCTCAGCGGGTCACCGGCTGGGTCGCTGAATCCGTGAACATACCCGTTATTGCCAAGATGACGCCCAATGTCACCGATGTGGGACTGGTGGCCAGGGCCTGTGCCGATGCCGGCGCGGCTGCCATATCCGCCATTAACACCGTGGCTTCCATCATCGGGGTGGACCTGGACACCCTTGTCCCCCGTCCCAGTGTCTCGGGCTACTCCGCCCATGGGGGTCTTTCAGGCCCGGCTATCAAACCCATTGCCCTGAAGGCGGTGGCCGCCATCGCGGAAGCCACGGACCTGCCCATCTCGGGAATGGGAGGCATCACCACCTGGGAGGACGCGGCGGAGTTCATCCTGCTGGGGGCCTCCACCCTCCAGGTCTGCACGGCGGTCATGGTCCACGGCTATGGCATTATTGACGACCTGTTGACAGGCCTTTCCGGTTTCATGAACAGGAAAAACTTCGGGAAGATCTCAGACATGGTGGGCGTTTCACTTGAAAAGCTTGTGCCCCTTGGCGAGCTGGACAACAGGACCCGGCGTGTGGCACACATCGATGTTGAAACGTGTGTCCAATGCGACGCGTGTTTCATCTCCTGCAGGGATGGGGGTTACCAGGCCGTCACCAGGGGAACGGACAGGGTCTACAAGGTGACTGAAAGACGCTGCTCCGGGTGTTCTCTTTGCTACCAGGTGTGCCCGGTTCCCGGTTGCATCACTCTGGAGCCGATCTCCCGGGTCTCCTAAATTTGATGGAACCGTAAAAAGACCGTCCGTGGGCACGATGATGACTTCCAACGAAGTCCCTTTTTCATTCGGTTCCTCTTCGTTGCTCATAGGTTGCCGTTTGCGGCATAAATCAGCTTCTAACGAAGTTGTCAGGTCTTAAGGTTCATTTTCTAGTGATGGAGCTTGTTGTCTCCAACAAGGTCCCCCTGAAAGGAGGAATAGATGGATTACAAAATCGTGAATGGAACGGTCGTCACGGCCCAGGATACCTATCGGGCCGAGGTTGGGGTCATGAACGGCAAGGTCGTCCAGATCGCCAAAAAG
>CAYUCJ010000465.1:0-2566 GCA_964443285.1 uncultured Desulfobacteraceae bacterium
CATGGTCCGGATCGATCCCTGGGGGAATGTCTATCCCTGTCTCGAACAGCACGTGCGCGTGGGATCGTTGCGGGACGAGGGTTTCAAGGCCCTATGGCATTCAGACCGCTTTGATCGGGTGCGAAGAGAGATCGCAGGAAACGGCCACTGCTCCTGCTGGTACAACAACACGGCACTCATCAGCCGGTATGGACGGTGGCTGGAATTCACCACAGCTCACGGGATGCGGGAAAAGCTGGGAAGCACGAACTAAGGCAGTACATGCGCGGCCGCCAAGGCCAGGTTGTACAGGACCTGCGGGAAGAGGCCTCCACCCACCAGGACCACGATCAGGGCCGTCGTGAGCATTCTTTCGGAAATGGACAACAAGATGGGCGGCAGGTCCTCTTCCGGTTTCAGGAGATAGGCCGCCTTGACGACCAGGGCGTAATAGTAAAGGGAAACGGCCACGTTGATCATGGCCACCAGGACCAGTACAAAATGCCCGCTCTTCATGGACGCCGTGAAGAGCAGGAACTTTCCCGTAAAGCCGATGGTCGGAGGAAGGCCTCCCAGTCCGAAGACACCCAGCATGAGTGCCATGGCCAGGAGGGGGGAGCGCTTGTGCAACCCCGCCAGATCGGCAATCTTAAGATCGTTGCCTCTGTGTGCCACCTTGACCAATACCAGGAAGCACATATAGATCATGCTCAGATACGCCACGGCGTAGAACACGGCACTCGCGTAGCCGTCCGGACTCATGCTGAGGACCCCCACCACGACATACCCCCCTTGTGCAATAGCCGAGTATGCGAGCATCCGCTTCAAATCCTTCTGTATAATGGCCACCAGGTTTCCCAGCGTCATGGAGGCTATGGCGATCGCCACCAGCACCTTGACCAGGTGGCCGCTCTCCCCCCCTGTCACGGATACGATTCGGATGATGACCGCGATGGCCGCCACCTTGGTCCCTGTTGCGACAAAAGCGGTCACTTGGTTGGCAGCCCCCTGGTAGACACCCGGGACCCAAACGTGAAAGGGAAAAAGGGCCAGTTTAAAGAAAAACCCGCAGAGAGTGAGCAGAAGCCCCGTGAAGGCCATGGGCGAATGGATCAGGCCGGGCAGGACTTTCGCCAGTTCCACAAACGAGGTATTGCGGGTGGCGCCGAAAAGGAGCGCCATGCCGAAAAGCATCAGGGACGATGTGGCGACTCCCACGAGGAAATACTTGATCCCTGCCTCCACATGAACGCCGTAACCCTTCCTCAGGGGCACCAGGACGTAGAGGCAATAGCTGGTGAGTTCCAAGGACACATAGAGGGTCAGCAGCTCAACGCTGCTCACCAGCATCATCATCCCGAGGGTTGCGATCATCAGCAGGAGATAAAATTCGGGATGCCGCCGCACCCTGATGGTATTCAGGTCGGCACAAAGGCAGACGTTCAGGAAAAGGGCCGATGCAAGCATGACCTTGAAGATCTGTGAAAAAAGATCGATCCGGTAGACCCCTGAAAAGGCAGTGCCCTTCTGTCCCACGGCTGCCAGGCTGATCAAGACGCCGAGGGCGGCTAAAACGTATGCGGTTCTGTGGATTCGTCCCGGGTCCTGGTGCTTCCGCATGGACAGGCCGAAGAACAGGGCGATCCCCAGCAGCAGGAAAAGCTCCGGCATCAAGAGGTGCCATTCCATCAGGGCAGCCCTCCAATCAGGGGAACCGAGGCGGTCTGGATCACATCCAGCATGAGCCACGGGAAGAGACCGAAGAAAATCATCATCGCAACCAGGATCAGTCTTGGCAGGCCCAAGCCGAAGCGGACATCAGGCAAATCCGCCAGACGCTCATTGGGAGGTCCGTAAAAGGTCTTCTGGACCACACGCAGCATGAAGAGAGCGCTCAACACCAGCGCGGAGACGGCCAGTGCCCCCAGGACCGGATAGACCCTGAACGACGAAATAAAGACCACGATCTCGGCCCAGAAATTTCCGAAGCCCGGGACACCCATGGCAGCCAGCGACCCGACGATGAAATAGGTCGAAATAACAGGCATGGTCCTGCTCATGCCGCCCAGCTCCGGAACCATCCTGGTGTGGGTCCTGTCATAGATGTAGCCCAGGGAAGAAAAGAGGAGTGCGGTCATGATCCCATGGGCGAACATCTGGAAGACAGCGCCGTTGAGTCCCTCCACCGTCACCGTGGCCAGCCCGAGGCCTACGATTCCCATGTGCGAAACGCTCGAATAGGCCACGACGTACTTGAGATCCGTCTGGCGGAGGCCCACCAGTACGCCGTAGATAATCCCCACGACGGCCAGGACAGCCATGAGGTGCGACCAGTACTGCCACCCCTCCGGGCAGAGGAAAATGGCAAGGCGCAAAATCCCGAAGGCGCCGAGCTTCATGAGGACCCCGGCATGAATCATGCTGACGGACGTGGGTGCGGCCACGTGTCCGGTCGGGGACCAGGAGTGCAGGGGCCATACAGCGGCGAGGATACCGAATCCCAGGAAGAGGAGGATGAAGGCCAATCGCTGGTCGAGGGACGTGAAGGTGCCGGGCTGCATCAGGCTGACCACATCGAAGGTATTGA
>CAYUCJ010000466.1:0-2564 GCA_964443285.1 uncultured Desulfobacteraceae bacterium
CCCTGGCTGCCGACCGGATTTTCCCCTTTCTCCTTCCTTTTGCCAAAGGATCCGGGTCGGCCGACAATCCGCGACAGGCGCTACTGCTCTCCCTCGGGATCGGGTTTGGCAGGCATCCGTGGATTGCAGTTTGGAGGGATCTCACCACAAATTTCAAGAGGTGAATGACATGATTATGCGCAGAAAATTGCTATTGTTGAACATGGTTGTAAATCCGTTGGGGGGATTCTTGACCTTTCTCTATTTCAGATATATCAGCCCCGGCTTTCATGGACAGCAGGAGATCTCCCCCAGGCAAGGTTATCTCTTTTTTGTAGTGGGCATGGGTGTTTTGATTTGCTTCTTTTCCTGGTTTATCAGTCGATGGACCGGCCCTGTGATTCGTGTGGCGGAGGGTGAAACGCCGATCGAGGGTCTGGAAAGCGCCTACGCTTCGAAGCTCAAAAGACGCGCCATCCAGTTTGCCCCTTCTTTGGCTCTAACCACTTTTGTGGCCTGGATCTTTGCAGGCTTCATCTTCGGATTCCTTGAGCCGGTCTTCTCCCAGGTTTTTCTTGGTGCCCGGCCCCCTAATCTCATCGAATGCCTGCGGGTGTTCTTCGCCATCACCGTAATCGGCGGGACTATCGCCGCCCTCGTTATCTATTTTGGGGCCGAAAATATCTGGCGGAAGGTCGTCTCCAGGTTCTTTCCGGAGGGAGATCTGAGTCAGGTCAGACAGGCCTTTAAGGTCGGCGTCAAGATGCGCCTCATCGTCGTTTTTCTTGCGATCAGCTTGTTCCCACTTCCGCTTCTCGGAACGGCGGCCTACACCAAGGCGCAGGCCCTTCATAAAGCCGATGCCATCACACGCACCCATATCATGTCGTCTTTACTGCTTGAAGTCATCTTTATTACGATCATTTGCGTGGCTACCTCTCTGCTGTTGTCCATCTTCGTGGCCAAGAGCGTTTCAGATCCCCTGAGAAACATCGAAAACGCCATGAAAGAAGTGGAAAATGAGAACCTGGATGTGCGTGCGGAGATCATCTCAAACGATGAAATCGGCTCTGTTGCCGAAGGGTTCAATCACATGGTGAGGGGACTGCAGGAGTCCCGGTTCATTAAGGAGTCTTTTGGGAAATACGTTACTCAGGAAATAAGGGATGAAATACTGGCAGGAAGACTGCCTCTGGATGGAGAGATGAAAAGGGCCACATTGCTGTTCTCTGACCTCCGCAATTTCACCCCTTTTGTGGAATCTACACATCCCAAGCAGGTGATTGCGATCTTGAATCAGTATTTTTCCCAAATGACCGAGGCCATCGAAGATAAGCGGGGTTTGGTTCTCCAGTATGTGGGTGATGAAATCGAGGCGGTCTTCGGGGCCCCCGTGAGGTGTGATGATCATCCGGAAAGGGCCGTTGAGGCGGCATTGGAAATGAGAAGACGTCTGATTGAATTGAATCAGAGTTTTGAAAGGCAGGGGATCGCCCCGCTCCAACATGGGATCGGCATTCATACCGGCGCCGTCCTGGCCGGAAATATCGGGAGCAAGGATCGGGTCTCCTATGCACTGGTGGGTGATACGGTGAACCTGGCGTCGAGAATCGAGGGGCTCACCAAGGATTTTTCCACGGACATCATTCTCACTCAGACCACCCATGATCTGCTCACCAGGTCTTTCCGAACCGAGCAGCTTCCGGCTGTGAAGGTCAAAGGCAAGAAAGAGGAAATCATTATTTATAAGCTTCTGGAAGGGGTCGTCTAATGAAGACCCATAGGGGCTACCAAACCGACGCTTATCAGACCGAATTCGAAGCTCGCGTCATCGATACGAAAACCATTCATGATCACGAAGGTGTGGTACTGGACCGCACCTTCTTCTACCCCACCGGCGGCGGCCAGCCTCACGACACCGGAGCCCTCCAAACCGCGCGCGTCATCGACGTGATCGAAGAGGACGAGGCCGTCATTCACGTCATCGATGGAAAGATTCCGGCCGGCAGGGTAACGGGAAAGGTGGATTGGGAGCGCCGTTTCGACCACATGCAGCAGCACACGGGCCAGCATGTGCTTTCCCAGGCCTTTTTGCAGGTCCTGGATGCCAAAACAATCGGATTTCACATGGGTGAAGCGGTCGTGGCACTCGATCTGGCCACATCAGGATTGACCTGGGAAAAGATCCGCCGGGTGGAAGAAGAGGCCAACCGGGTGGTGTTTCAGAATCGGCCGGTGCGCGTTCATGAAGCCACCAAGGAGACCCTTGCCCAATTCCCCCTTCGCAGACCCTCTTCAGTCGAGGGAACCATCCGTATCCTGGAGATCGATCAATACGATTGGTCGGCCTGCTGCGGGACCCATGTGCGGGCGACAGGTGAGATCGGACTGATTAAGGTCGTTCGATTTGAAAAATACAAGCAGGGTTCCCGTGTGACCTTTTTGTGCGGGTATCGTGGGCTCAGGGCCATGCAGCGAAAGACCGAAATACTGGAAGCGGCGGCGCGGCGGCTGACCCTCGGGGAAACCGAATTGATGAAAGGCATTGACCGGCTTCTCGATCAACAGAAGCACCTCAAAAAACT
>CAYUCJ010000467.1:0-2560 GCA_964443285.1 uncultured Desulfobacteraceae bacterium
CGCATCAAAACGGTGGCGGTAAGCATCCCCTGTGTGACCGGCCCCTATGCCAGTGTCAACTGCAAATTGACGTTACTCAAGAGCAGCATCCGCAAAACTCAGATCTTGCGCGATGGCGTCTATGCCCGAGAGGACGCCGAGGACGAACGCTTCAATGACTATTTTGGCAGCTTGCAATCCATCGTCACCAGCTCTGCGCAGAACGACAGTGGATTGTTCGAAACGAACCTGCACGACGAACGCTATCTCCCCTTCGAGAACTTGGGGGCTATCAGCGAATGGCAGTTGGAATTGCCGGCGAATCCCAGCAAAGGCGACCCACAGCAGTTCGATTATGACACGATCAGCGATGTCATCCTGCACATCCGCTACACCGCACGTGGCGGCGGTGAGTTGCTGCGTAACGGAGCAACAGCATATGTCAGGGAACTCATCGAGAACGCCCAAGCAGTGGGGTCCGTGAGGCTGTTCTCGGTGCGTCACGAGTTCCCGACCGAGTGGGCTAAATTCCAGAAACAAACGCCGGGCGACCAGCGTTGCGAGTTATCCCTCAAACTTCGCGCTGAACATTACCCCTTCTGGAGCCAGGGACGCCTGAACAGCTTGGCGAGCCTGGATATTCTGGCCCGGAGCACAAAAGACCCTGTCCCCGCCAGCCTGGCTATATTTGAAACCGCCAGCAAGGACGACGTAACCGAAAAGGGCACTCTTGCCAAAGACACAGCGCTGGGAAACCTGTTGCGAGGCCCGCTTACCTCAGGACTACCTGTTAAACCTGACGGAAAAGTAACACTCTTCTTCAATGACAACACGATATCGGACTTGTGGATTGTAGTAACGTGGAACGAATAGTTTTGTCGGTACATAGGAAAAACAATTTTTTCTTTAACTTTATAAAGAGAGCACCATGCAAGGATATTTGAATGCTATCACGTAAATGGTGGCATCAAAAATATGTCACGCACATTTAAATAAACATATTTAGTTGGCTGTATTCACCATTGGGAAAAGGAGGAGTGTAAACATGTTGAGCGAAGTTGAACTTGTGATGTTTGCCATCCAGGCGGCCATTAAGCTGGGACGTAAGATCCAGACCGTCTTTGAGGATGAAACCAGGGACCGCGACCTGATCCTGCCCCCGGTGGAAAGTGATGACCTGCCGTTTTGGGATGTAACCGAGGCATTTTTTAAGGGAGAGGGTCAGGTTTTTGTCCAACCCTTCGGATTATATTACAATTTTTGGGAAAAACGAGACGAAGACAACGTCAATCGCGATAAATTGAGGAAAGCGCATTTCCGTATTATCAAGGGTATTGATATGCATCGCTCTGCCGATGACGTGCAAGGAGCCTTTCGTCGACCGGAACAGTTTTATTCGGGAGCCAATGCTTTGTTTGTCGTTAAACAATGGCGAGAAGATACCGATCCCAAGCGGCACCCTGTGCAGCGTATTGGCGGAACTGTCGTAGAAATTGCCCTGGATTACGTTAAGGCCGACCCCACGCTGTTTAACGGAAATGGAAAAGGCGATCGTATTACCCGGGCGTTTCTGCTTTCGCTTGACGAGGTGGAATTTGCCGAAGCGGAGTTTTAAGATGTATTGCAGGCTTCGCTTGAAACGATTCGAATTCATGCGGACCTCGTGATTTCCGAAGATCATTTTGCCCTGCTTCTCAGGCAGATCAGCACCACCCTTACGGATGGGATTAAAAAGGCTCAAGACAGTGGGGATGACAACAAACTGAGGGCGCTCTATACCTTCCGCCGGGAGCTTCTGCAACAGATCATTAAGGTTTCAGCCCAAACTGTAGCGGAGCATGCCGAGAGTTTTTTTGGAACTTCGGACACTCGAGAAGAAAAGATAATTGAATGTGTACTCAAAGCCGTGTTGGACACAATCCCCAAGGAATCCGATCTTTTTACTTTTAGAGCTCTGGCAGATATCTATGCGGCGGGACTGCGTGCGCTAGGGCAGAACGCCGCCTTGATTGTTCCAAATATCGACGGCAAAGGGCGGGAAGCATTTTTGACGAACCTTTTTGCAGGTGTAACCGACCAGCTGGCTTCATCGGCGGCGAAAGATCCTCCGGGTATCTTTTCGCCGGAAGTTTTAATTGATGTGATTGTATCTGCTCTTGATATATTGGCGGTTAATGTTAACCAAATCATTGACCCGGATAACCCTGAAAAGCAACTGCTGGTCGATGCGCTGGAACGAGTGATTCTGGCCTTAAGCGATGATTTTCATAAAGAAAAAAAATTGTCTGTAATTCTCGAGGGTTTTTTCTCGCGACAGCAACTGGTAGAAATTATCCAGGAAATATTTGAGGCTGTGGCACGGAACCCTGATAGTTTGCTTCAGGGAGTAAACGGCGATGCCAAGCGTTCGGCCCTTGCTCAAATTATCGGTTCGGTAGCTGCAACCATCAGCACCAAGGCCAAGCAGTTGTTAAACGGCGAAGACTACTTGGAACTGTTGACGGTGGCATTGCGGGCTTTTGCCAAGAATCCGGACAGGCTTCTAAATCTTGACACTAATGATCCTATGGAAAACGTCATG
>CAYUCJ010000468.1:0-2558 GCA_964443285.1 uncultured Desulfobacteraceae bacterium
TTCCTTTGCCAGGGCCAAACCGTGCTGAACGAAATACATGGGCATTTCTCATACACCTCCAGCTCTATTGTTGAACGCGGTTGCCTATCTCCTGGTGCCCGCTGAAGTGATTCACTGCCGGTAGGTTATCTCAGGCGAAAAACCTGCCATGCGCAATGCGAGCGGTTCTGAACCTTTTCCCAATTAACGTCGTCGGTTATTCTAATTCTCCAGCGATAAGAATGGCCCGATTTCAAAAAACCCTTTGGGATTGTGTGCGATCGCATATTCTTGACCTGGCCGGTGGAATAAACCCTCCCTCCAGGAACTTCATTGATTTCCAATCTGTAGTAAAGCGGCGCGTCTGTGTTTATTCTTTTCCATGAAAATGTAGGATTGTCCACTTTCAAGACGGCCCCATTGGAAGGAGAAAAGTATTGGACATCCGGAAGCGGAAGCGTCTTGACTGCGGCCAGGATATCGACGGCCAAACCTCTTTTTTCGCAGCTGGTTACTTCAATCGTATACGTCCCAGTTTGAGGCATTCCAGGCACCTTGATCCAAAAATCCCTGACGCGATGCAGATACGTAAAATCTTTTTTCCCAATTGGCAGCCTCCCCTTCGGGCCTGTAACGCTTACGGAATCGATGGAATCAGGCAAATCACCTGGAAACGCTCCACCAACAAAGACATCAAAATAGGCATAGTGGACCTTATTTTGATCGTACACATGCTTGACGGCGGCCGTAACCGGTATTTTCGGGATGATCATTCTTTCCAGCGTAGGCTTGTCAAACCAATGACCGGAAGCCATTACACCTTGTATCCTTTGAAGATTATCAATATTTTCAAACGGACTTCCGTCGATCATCAGAAGATCAGCCCTTTTCCCGACTTCAATAGTTCCAAAGTTGCCCTTTCCATTCATTTTGTTGACCACAGCCGCGGCATTGACTGTTGCAGTTCTAAGAGCCTCATAAGGGGTCAATCCATTTTGAATCATGATTCGAAACTCATCATGCAGAGAAAACCCGGGAACGAGCCCCATACCCATAGGCCCTGCATCGGTTCCAGCAACCAAGGTGATACCGTTATTGTGCAGTTCGCGCAACAGGAGCTGGTTGAGTTTGAAATGAAATGGGGCAAAGTCCTCGTGTCCTTTGAATTGTATCTGATGCCTGTTTTTGCCCTGCTCAAGAGACTTCATAAATCCGTATGGAAGGTATTGAGACGTCGGCAGTGATGCCAGGCGATTGGGCTGAAAAAGCTTTTTGACGACAATATCATCCACTGTCAGCGTGGTGCACACGGGCGTTTTTGTGGCCTCCAATTTGCGGATGACTTCCTTGATTTCCTTTTGATGGTTTTTTCTCAGATCATCCGGGGAGAGATCAGCCTGCGGTCCCATCTGCCTGGTGGCCATCTGCAGAATGTATCGAAACCATTCCTCATGGCCCAAAGTGCGGGATCTGTCAAATTCCAGAAATTCAAAATCCAACTCCTCAATATGAGCAATTTCATTCATTTGCGCAGCCAAGACTCCGTCCAGGCCGACGCTGAACGGAATATGACCTGCCGTGTACATATGAAGGTCCTTGGCGGTTTCCATGGCATCATGGAATTCTCCTTTTGAAAGAAATGAATAGAGTTTTACAAAATCAAAACCTCTCTTTTTCTGATCACGGACGGTTTTCTCCGGATTGTCCACAGGCCCATAGAGAATGGGTCCTGCTGCATATAGGGTTGGCCCCCGAAAACGGCCGTTTTTTATCGCTTTCCGCCAGCGCAGGGCATGATCGATGGGCAATCCCTTTGGGCCGAAATCTCTGATGGTTGTCACACCGTTTACAAGAAAAAGATCAAGAGGGGAGACCGGCCACCCCCCATTCAGCCACCTGGTGTCCGTATGGATATGCATATCGGCAAGGCCCGGCAATAAGTACAGATTTGACCCATCAATCGAAATACAGTTTCCAGGCAACTTTATTTGGTTGGAGGGACCAATGGCGGATATCAGCGTCCCTTTAACCAGTACCGTCTGTCTAGGGACAATGGTTTCCTGTGTCATGGGAACGAGGTTGACGTTCACAAAGGCCGTTATTTTTTCTGCTTCCGCCCCAACGCTGCCGACTGAGAAAATGAAGGACAAAAGGATGATTGCGGGCAAGCCAAAACATTTCGACCTCATTCGATTCCCCCGAAATCTATCTGGATGGCAATTCTGATAACTTCCTAAAAAACTGATTCTGGCATAAGTTCACTTTGGGAAAATTATTTATATATTAACCGGACGTAAGTGATATTTCAATTTTTTTCAGAGTGTTAATCCGGCCCGATGCGGCCCTTTCCAGTGGCGCACTGATGTTTCGATATAAAAAAATGATATTTGACTTGCTATTACATCTAAAGGTGCTTAGTATATGTTATCAATTAAGCTCCGCGTAATTGGCGGGAGGGTTTCTTTCTGTGGGAGTTGTCCGTTTGTTGAATGCTATCATCCTTCAGTCTGCGACGTTGAAATTATTCGAAAGGAGGATGATATCATGACAAATGGAACTGTTAAGTGGTTTAATGACAG
>CAYUCJ010000469.1:0-2541 GCA_964443285.1 uncultured Desulfobacteraceae bacterium
CGAAAATAATCGAGAGTCGTATTCAAATCCAGTCGTCCGGACCAGAAAGAACGAAAGGCCGCTGGCAACTTCAGCGGCCTTATTGTTTCTCGAGTCAAGATTTCAAGTGAGCAAGACGAGCTTTCCCACTGTTTTCCCCGATTCCATGGCCTTGTGGGCGGCCGCCACGTCTTCAAATGGGTAAGTTGTCAGCGGCATCTCCGGGAGACGACGTTCCTCGTCCATCTTCAGCAAGGCCATCATGATCTTCCTGAAAAGGGACTCTTTTTCAAAGAGATAGATCAGATTGAAGCCGCTTATGGTCCTGTTCTCACCCGTGAGATGAAAGGGATTGAATCGTGGTGTCTTGAAATAATACCAAATCAACTTCGAATAGTTTTTTTTCCCGGTGGGGGAAAACATGGAGGCAAAACCGTAGATGAGGAGGCGCCCGGCGGGTTTGAGGTGGCCGTAAGAGCCTTTCAATGTGGAGGCGCCGTTGGCATCCAGGATGATATCATATCCCTCCGGGCTGAATTCCTCAGCCGACTTCCAAAGAGAATCCCGGGTTTTGTCAATCACAAACGAGGCCCCTGCATTCACGGCAACATTCACCTTTTCGCCCCTGCCTACAACACCCACGGCCGGGTTAGCGTTGCTTTTGAGCAAATGAAGAAGGGCCGTTCCCACGCCGCCTGCAGCGGAATGGACCAGGACCCTTTCATGAGGTTGGAGATGGGCGACATGATGGAGGGCGTAGAAGGCCGTGAGGTAGGCCACAGGGAAGGCGGCACCGCGTGAGAAGTCCCAGTGATCCGGCAGACGCCACATCTGTTCGGGGGTGGTGTTGATAGCGGTGGTGTACCCGCCGAAACGGGTTGCACCGAATACCCTGTCTCCCGGCTGGAAACCGGTGGTTTTTGATCCGATTCTTTTGACAATTCCCGCGTATTCGAGGCCGGGACAGAGGGGGTACAATCCTCTTGCTGCGGCGTAAAGACCGAGTCGGACGCTGATATCGGCAAAATTAATGCCGCAGGCCTTCACCTGGACCTGAATCTCTCCCGGGCCGGGGTCCTCGATGGGGGTGTCATCCGTCAGCAGTTCGCTGTATCCCCCGGGTTTTTTGATCAGGATTCTTTTCCTCCCGGATGTCATCTGGTCGAGGCCCTCCTGGCAGTTTTCAATTGGGAAGATTGGAACGGGTTACGGACGAAGGGGTCTTGAGGACCTCCAGCCATCTTAAGAGCAATCCCAGACGAACAGGGTCTTCAATCTCCGGCACATTACCTGTGGCAAGGCATGGGATGAGCCAGGCAAGTGAGGCGCGCACATCCCGGACCGTGACGATCTTCCCCTTGGCTGACAGCGTAACATCACGATAATCCAGAGTAATCCGGATGAGAATCTCGAGAACTTCCCGGTGGGCATCAGAAGGTTTTTCAGGACCGGTCAATACTGACATGAACAGTTTGTGAAGGACCTCACCTTCCACTCTATTCACTTCCTCCGTAATCATCCAATCACAGGTTCCAGGGTTCACGGCTCTCCAGCTTTGAGCCGTGAACCCTGGAACCTTGAACCTGAGTCATTACATCATATCATAACTCAGTCGAATGGTCACACCACTTTTCCCTTGACAATCCGGGCTATTTGTAAAAGATAGCCTTAACTATCGTTCAAATAGTGAACACATCAATCTGCAATATGATTTGATCATGGAAAAAGAGGATCTTCACATTCTAAGACTCATGGGCGAAGTCGAGAGGGATGGGAGTCGCAGCCAGAGAGAGCTCTCCCAGCGGCTGAATATCTCTCTCGGACTGGTAAACCGTTTTATGAAGCGACTGATCAGCAAAGGGTATTTCAAAGTAAAGAGCCTGCCCAGGAATCACCTGAAATATTTACTGACCGCTAAAGGGCTGGCGCGAAAGAGCAGGCTGACCGTTGAATATCTGAAATATTCCGTTCACTTTTACAGGGAAGTAAAAGACCTGCTTCTTGAGAAATTCGATGTGCTGGAAGGAGAGGATGTCAGGTCTATCCTTTTTTTTGGTGCAGGTGAAGTAGCTGAACTGGCGTATCTCTATCTTCAACAGACAGACATTCAACTGGGAGGCGTTGTCGACGATCAGGGAAATGGACAGCGTTTTTTCGGTTTTCCTGTCGAACATCTCCACCGCCTCACTATCCCTGACTGGGACCGTGTCCTGGTGACCAGGCTCGAAGATCCTGAAAGAGACGTCCAGGTCCTTCTGGAAAATGGCGTCGGGCGCGACAGGATCATTACCCTATGAACGAGGACCATGCCAAATGGTATGCCCTTCACACGCGCAGCCGTTTCGAACAAAAGGTGTTCGACGGGCTTCGCGGGAAGGATATCGAGGCGTTCCTGCCAAGGGTTGAGGTGATGAGCCGACGCAAAGACCGCCGGCAGAAGATCCTCGTTCCCATGATCCCGGGATACGTTTTTGTTCGGTCGATCCTGACTCCCGATGATTATTATCCGATCATCCAAACGGTGGGCGTTGTCCGCATGATCGGCGTTCAGGGCAAACCCGT
>CAYUCJ010000470.1:0-2540 GCA_964443285.1 uncultured Desulfobacteraceae bacterium
TGAAATTGAGTCCGGGCGGTGTGGTCCTCACGTACTTCCCAAAACGCTGGACCACACCCACTTCATCGACCCCAACGGTGAAAAAGCAGCTCGATCCCAGGAGGATCAGGATAATAGCTACCACAACAATCCAGGCACCACCGGGAAATTTTCCCCTCATGCCTTTGATTTTTTCGAAGATTTCATCCAATCCAGGAGGGCTGGCGCCACCTGAATCCTTTTTTTGCTGCTGCAGTTTTTCCCAGTCCCAAGCCATATGCATGCTCCACGATGAGTTTGAATTTACGATTTTTTTAGGATATCGGGAAATCTCTTGTGCGTCAAGGATTAATCAAACAGGATTAATCAAATAGTCGCATCAACTTGACTTGATAGGTTCGACGAATGTAGGATCGAGCCATGGGTAGACGCAAAAGTTCATTAACGCCTCTCAAGGATGTCCTCGGCAGCCTCTTCAGGGAGGGGGGGGTGCCCTTTGACCTGGATGACGCCAGGATCTGGCAGGTCTGGGAAGACGCAGTCGGTACGGTTGTCGCCAGACACGCAAAACCCTCGTGGATCAAGGACCATCTTCTGAGGGTGACCGTATCCGACCCTGTCTGGCTCCAGGAAATCCGATTCCAGGAACAGGAGATTCGGGAAAGGCTCAATCAGCGCCTGGGAAAAAAGGTCGTGGCCAAGATAGAATTCAGAATGAGGTCTTGAGAAGAGGGTCCCCCTGGCCGATGACGGGCCGAAGAACCTCCAGACCGGGCTTGCCTCCGAGGAACGCTTCCATGAGTGCCAGTTTCGAGCTAGAATGCAGACTCGGATATACCACTTGCAAACGTTTAGGCTCCAGGTTAAACCATCTGCACCGGGTGATCAGGCCGGTCAGCCTTTCACTAGGGTAAATCATAGCAAGCCTGCCTTTCTTTCTCAAGAGACGTTCGGCCGCGCCCAGGATATCATCGAGCGAGGCAAGGATTTCATGCCTTGCGACGGCCTTTGAAAAATCGGGGTTGATCCTGCCGCTGTCTGCTTTGTGGTAGGGCGGGTTGCAGGTGACGATGTCCGCTATTTTTTCCGAAAGGGGGACACGGCGAATGTCTCCCCGAATGATTTCCATTTTTTCTGAAAGACCATTGATGACCAGATTCCTTGAGGCTTGACTGACCAGATCTTGCTGTATTTCGAGGCCCAGCGCGTGTTTCAGTGGGCTCGTCAATAAAAGGGCCATGGGAATCACGCCGCAGCCCGTGCCCAGATCGACCAGAAAGTCTCCAGGTTTGACAGAGACAAATTCCGAGAGAAGCAGGGCATCCATGGAAAAGCGGTAGCCTTTCTCGGGCTGTATCAGCTTTAGACGGCCGTTCAGGACCGCATCGACGCTCTCACCCGGTCCGGCCAATTCTTCAGGGGATCTGTACGATTTCATAGGGATCAATCCTGTTAAAAACGAGGCCGCTTAGAACCTTCGGATAAAAATAAGTGGATTTCCTGGGCATGACCAGGGACAGACCTGCAATTTCCCTGACCTGGTCTATCTTTGTCGGGTTCAGGAAAAAGGCCATCTGGAAATCGCCGGACTTAACGAGGGAGAGTGTCGATTTCAAGCTGCTCCGGTATTGAAAGATCTCTTCATCGTCCAAATCTTTTTTTCTGAAACCCAGCACCCGTTGCAGGACAAAACGGGAGAGTACAAGAACATCCAGCTTTTGAAGGGCAGGGTGCAGGTCACTTCCCATATGTTTCCTCATGCCCTTTTTCAATGAAAGGAGATATCCGCTGTCGGCGCCATTGCAATAAAAGCCAATGGCCGAATGGCTTTGACCGGCCTCTGAGATGGCTTTTCTGAAATCCGCGGCATTGGAGGACGGGTCCGGTTGGACAAACGGTATGCTCTCGATTTCGAACCACTGGTCCACGGTTTTCAGAAACGTTTGGATGTTGAAATTGGGTGCCCGTTTGATCACCCTGTGAGAAGGAAGAATGGTCAACCCCTTGTCACTCAAATTGGAGAGGTACATCATGGTAAATTCATAGGATCTGTTGAGGGGCTTCTTCCCATGTCTTGCCCGCATGATATTCCTGTAATTTCTGGCCGTCTCATATCTGTGGTGGCCGTCGGCAATAAAGAGGACCTTTCGCGCAAATGCTTCCGTCACTTTTTTCAGAACCGGAGGGGCGTGCAGGACCCACATTCGGTGGAGGGTACCGTCCTGAAGGGAAAAGGATACCTGGGGACCATCGTCGAGAGCCTTTCGACACACTTCCATGACACGGTTTTCCGCATCTTCATACAAAGCGAAGATTTGGCTGAACTGGGCATTGCTGGCCCGCATCAGTTTGAGACGGTCGTCTTTGTGGGCGGAAAAGGTCCTTTCGTGGGGAAGAATAACGGTTGATCCCTCGTCTTCTATCCCGACAAGCGCAATGATGCCCCATCTGGTGCACTTTGGATCACCATTTCCCGGATCGTAACTCATTGAAGTCAGATAGAGACTGGGGGTGGCAGCACGAATCAGGGTGGACTCGGCTTCCCAGCGCTTGAAAAAATC
>CAYUCJ010000471.1:0-2520 GCA_964443285.1 uncultured Desulfobacteraceae bacterium
AGCATAGGCGGAAATCCCTCTGCACCCGATGATCAGAAACCATCTCAAGGATCGAGCATCTTCGTCTTCCGTGGCGAGGACTCCCACGTCTTTTGCTTTTGCACGGAATTCCGATTCGTCGTCTGTGAACCAGACGGCTGCATCGTGAAGGTCCTCTGAGAAATTGCTCCCATTCTTTTCCTTGTGGGCGGTGAGAAATTTGGCCTTCAGCTCATCCCGGACTTTCAAGGCACTCCTGATATGATCAAAAAACCACTCTTCACTCCAGTTAGCATTCGTGATGGTGGCAAAAAGCCCCTGAGCCACAAAGAGCCCTGCCTTCCTGTCCACCATTCCCAGTTGGTTCAACTTCTCCCCGTAGATGGAG
Source organism: uncultured Desulfobacteraceae bacterium (assembly GCA_964443285.1). Lineage (GTDB taxonomy): Bacteria > Desulfobacterota > DSM-4660 > Desulfatiglandales > Desulfatiglandaceae > CAYUCJ01. The sequence continues at coordinate 368 of CAYUCJ010000471.1, forward strand.
ATTCCCTTAAGGGCATAAGTCAAGAGGTCTTGGAGGCCCGCCAATTCTTCCGGCTTTCCACAAACGCCCCGAACATTACAACCTGTATTCTTGGCCGTCTCCTGACATTGGAAACAAAACATGATTTTTCCTCCTTGTGTTGAATGTTGATCTTCAGTCACCAAAGATCCGGATTTGAATCTTCCAACCTTTTATTTGGCTAGTATAACGGCTTTTACATCTCCGGGCATTGACATAAGTCAAGAAGCTCACTTTTTTACTTCCCTCCGAAAAAATATTCCGTACCAATCCGCTCAAGGACCACTCCCAGGCGTTCTCCATGTTTACTGTGTTCCTGATAGCTGTCAAGACAGCGCGCAACAATAACGGGAACCTCTTCCACTTTATAGATACCCGGCATTTCTTTTCCCAGCCTGGGGTGGCGACCCAGCTTGCCTCCCAGGAGCAGTCGGTAACCCTTTGTTTCTTCCTCAAGAGTCCCGGTCGGACAGACGCGCAAGCAGGCCCCGCAGGAAACGCACTTGTCCTCACAAAGAACCGGACCGCCGGCCTCCAGCCTCAATGCCGCTTCTTTGCACACCTCGACACACGCCCAGCACTCGCTGCAGGGTACTTCACCTACCTTTGGTTTCGCCGCACCGATCAGACCGATATCCACGATCTGCGGCCGGGAACAACCATTGGGGCAATCCGAGATGGAGATCCGGAACTCATGATGGAACTTCAAAGGACCTTTGACCCGGCTTTCCAGGAACCCCTTCATGTCCTTGGACGCCAGGAGTTTTTCCAGATCTTCCCCCATCCCGTCCGATTTCACCGCCCGATTCGGGCAACCTCCCGGCCCGAAACAGGTCCCCACCTGAAACCCTTTGACCTCCTCTTCCATTCGTTCAAGAAAGCGTTTCTTACAGGCCTTCACGTGGTGCAGGGCCACGAGATCATCACCCCTCCTCTGCGCCTCTTCTTCCACCCGGGCCTTTACCTTCTTCCTGACGAAAAAGGGAACCCGTTTCAAGGCGTCTTTGGCCTCTTTCTCCCACTGCATTTCCAATCTTTCAAGCCTCCGGCAAGTAGTTGTTTCTACCATAATCACTCTTGACAACAAGTCTTTGACTTAGGTCAAGAAAGGATGCTAAAGTTATGAAAAGGAACGATCCATGGGAAATAAAGCCGCCGAAATCATTGCAAATTCCGTGCTTTTCAAAGGACTGTCCCAGGCAGAAGTGGGACGAATCGCGCAGTTCGCCATTGGTAAAAAATACAAAAAGGGACAAACCGTCTTCCAGGAAGGGGATGAGGGCAATGGCTTTTATGTCATCGGCGATGGGCTGGTGAAGATTTTCAAGATGTCCATGGACGGGAAGGAGCAGATTCTGCACATCCTGGGGCCGGGGCAACCCATCGGCGAAGTTCCCGTTTTTTCCGGTCAAAGATTCCCCGCAAATGCCGAGACGATTGTTGAGAGCCATTTGATCTTCTTACCCCGGCCTGCATTCGTCAACCTCATCTCCGAAAACCCTTTCCTGGCCCTGAACATGCTGGCGGTCCTTTCCATGCGGCTCCGGCAATTCGCAACGCAGATCGAAAACCTTTCCCTGAAAGAGGTCCCGGCAAGGCTTGCCGCCTATCTGCTTTACCTTGCCCGGGAACAGGAGGAGGAAAGCTCGGTGAGATTGCGTATTTCAAAAGGGCAGCTGGCCGGCCTTTTGGGTACGGTACCTGAAACCCTGTCCAGGGTTTTTTCGAAGATGAACAGCCTGGGCCTTATAGAAGTGGATGATCGCCATATCCGCTTTCTCGATCGCGACGGGTTGGAGGAACTGGCGGAATACGGGAAAATGGAGGGTTGAGTTATTGCTGAAAGCGCTCGCGATAGAGGCAGGGCCATGCTGCCTATTCTTCGCCGGACACTGGAGGAGAAAGCAAGAGGCTGAAAGGAAAGAACGAAAAAGCAGAATATTCATTGCACGAGGAGGAATTTCGAATGAGTGACCTGTTAACCGAATACATGAGAAAACAGTTTCCATCCCTAAAGAGAGAAATAGCAGGGTATCCCATAGCCTATCTTGACGGACCTGGAGGATATCAGGTGCCTGAGTCGGTGATCAACACCGTATCGGACTATTTTATCAACATGAACGCCAATGAGGGCA
>CAYUCJ010000472.1:0-2510 GCA_964443285.1 uncultured Desulfobacteraceae bacterium
TCAATACGTCCCACTTTGTCGTTGGATAAGGTGCTTTGCCGTTTCAACCACGCGTTCAAGGATCTCCCCGTCAGTGCCCCGGTGCTGAATGACCTTGACGGCCGGTCCCAGCGGCCGCCACAAGGCCACGGGGCTTTCCCTGAAAAGGGCGATGGTCGGGGTACCCAGCATGGCGGCCAGGTGTGTCACACCGCTGTCATGGCCGACATAGAGCCCGGCCCCTGCCAGCAATTCCCGGAGGGCGCTCTCTTCGGGACAGCAAACGATCTTTTCTCCCCCATCCGGCCGGTCTCCAAAAAAGACCTTGAGGGATTCTTCTGCCGGTCCCAGCAGCAACACCTTGCGGCGATTTCTTAAGGACGGCTCGCTACGGATCCGCTTTAAGAAGGCACTCCACAGATCAGGAGACAGATTCTTGTGAGGCGATCCGGAACCCGGATGGATAACCACCGGAGCCATGAGGGATCTTTCATGCCTGCCATGTAAAAGGGCACCTCCCGAGGCCCTTTCCATGGCCCGCTCCGGCTCAACCGGAAGGCCCGTTTCGGCCAGGGCCCTACAGAGATAACGGGCCACGTGGGTTTCAATTTCCTCCCCTGGGTAAGCGTCCTTCACATGGACCTTAGCATCGGGAAAGAAGGCCTTCAGGTTCCTCCGGATCCTGCCATCCCTGTCTCCCAGGAAGGCCACCACCCGGTCATGGGAGGAAACCGGGAGACCCTTGACGACATCCGGCTCGTCCTGAAAAAGCCTGTGCCAACCGTGCATCTCCATATTCCTGCATTCCGCGTCAACTTCCCGCAGGTATCGAAGCCCCGGTTCCCGCACCACAACGGTCATTTGCACCTTTTTTTCCAGGTCCTTCAAGCCCGGCAGGAGCATCAGGGTGTCTCCCAGTGCGCCGGGTCGAATGATCAGGGCCCTTTCCATGGCGAAGGGGCGTCCCTATGCGGCCGGTGAGGCCACCACCAGGACGATGCATTCATCCTCTCCATCATTTAGGAGGGCATGCGCGGACCCAACAGGGATCCAGGTGGCATCTCCGGGGCCGACCCGTTTCTTTTCCTCATCCACCCGCATCACTCCTGATCCTTTGAGCACAAAATAAATTTCCTCCATGGGATCCACATGGGCCTCAATTTCCTTTCCCGGAGCCAGTCCGGCGATGGCGAGGAACCCGATCTCTTTCAAGGTCCTCTGGTCCAGGATCATTTGGGCAACGGCTCCGCCATGCGCAAGATAGGTGGTGTCCAGCACCTCCCTGTCATTGATGTTTCTCACGATCATCCGTGACGACTCCTTTCCAGTGTCAGGCGATTTTCAGCTTGATTCCTCACCCGCTTGCGATTTAGACTGGGGACATGGTGGTCTTTTCCAGTTCTCATCCTGAGCGCCGGTGAATAAGACGACAAGGATCACTATAACCCATAAAGTGGAGGTTGCCAAATGGAAAGACCTACCTTGGACCCCCGTTTGCGGCTCGTTGAGCAGGCCGACCTGAAGGGAAAGGTGGTCCTCATTCGCGTGGATCATAATGTGGTCAAGAATGGAAAAATCAAAGACCCCTATCGCATCGATGCCACTTTCCGAACCCTTTACACCATCGTCGAAAAGGGCGGAAGGCCCATTCTTCTCACCCACATAGGCAGACCCCGAGACAAGAAGACGGGCAGGATAACCTGCGACGAGAGCCAGTCCGTCGAGCCCATTGCGGCCTATCTCCGCAAAAAGCTGGGGATAAGGATACAGCTCCCTCAATTTCCCGTGGACCCGGAGAAGGGGATTCTTCATGTGGGTGAGGCGATACTGCCTGCCGTTGAAGATCTGAAGTCCGGAAAGACCAGTATCGTCTATCTTCCCAACTCAAGATGGTTCCAGGGGGAACAATCCAAGGGTCCGGAAAGGGCCGTCTTCGCGGAAGAACTGGCCGGAATTGCTGATATTTTTGTTAACGATGCCTTCGGTTCCTGGCAACCCCACGTTTCAACCTATGATATCGCAAAACGCATGCCTTCCTACGCGGGCCCTCTGCTTAGAAAAGAAATCGAAAATCTCTACAGGGCCCTCGAGCCTGAAAGGCCCTTTCTGGCCATTGTTGCCGGTGCCAAGTATGACACGAAGATCGGGCCTGTGAAGGCCCTTTATGAGAGGGTGGACCACATGATCCTTGGCGGCCTCATGTACAATACCTTCCTGTGTGCCAAGTACGGGATCAAGATAGACGGCGTGTCCGATGAAGACTGCAGGCTCGCCACGGAACTGGTGGAACAGGACCGGGAAAAGGGGAAGATCATCGAAATGCCCTATCTCGTTGAGACGGATAGCATCGGGGCAAAGGCTAAGAAGACCTTCCGCACGCGGTCCCTGGAAAAATTGAAAGAGAAGGGAAGTGCGGCACACATACTGGACGTGGCGCCCCAATCCCTGAAGACCGAAATCATCGAAGAGGTGATCCGTTCCGCCCGGACCATCTTCACCAATGCAGTCATGGGATTCATGCCCGATTTCTT
>CAYUCJ010000473.1:0-2509 GCA_964443285.1 uncultured Desulfobacteraceae bacterium
GTTCCGCCCGGACCATCTTCACCAATGCAGTCATGGGATTCATGCCCGATTTCTTTGAGGGATCTAGGGCCCTCTACGAGGCCATTTCGGACAACACCCCCGCTCTCAAGCTCTTTGGTGGCGGGGATACCCTGGAGGCCCTGAAAACCCTTTGCCCGGGAATCTATCTGAAGGGGCTCGATGCCGCTGACACCTACTACTTTACCGGTGGCGGGAGTGTCCTTGCGGCCCTCGAACAGGGAAGCCCCTACCATCTCAAACCCGTTGAGGTCTTGATGCAATAAACGAGGGGAGAAATTCCATGCCTGTCAAACCCATTTTTGATCCTGGGGCCAAAGGGCGGCCCATGCGGGTCGCGGCCTTCATGTCCGGTTCGGGGACCAATATCCGAAAGCTCATGGAATACCACAACCAACTGGAGCGTGAGCAGGGCAGACCACCCTTCGAGGTCCTGTTCATTTTCAGCGACCGCTCCGACGGCGGTTCCTCGGGCGAGGAAATCGCCCTTGCAAACGGCCTTCCCTATTTCAGTTACGATATTCGGACATTCCATCAACGGCGGTCCATCAAGAGGAGTGCCCTCACAGCTGAGGGATTGGCTGCAAGAAAGGAATACGATCGTCTTGCAGGACGGCTTATCACCGCATTTGAAATTGATGTGATCGGCCTGGGCGGCTACATGAGCTACATTACCCTGGGCGGATGCGTCAATGTACACCCGGCCGACCTTTCCATCCTCACACCGGAGGGCGTTCGCAAATACGTGGGCCACCGCGCCGTCCGGGACGCCATTGAAGCAGGCGAAACGGCCTTACGTGCATCGACCTTGTGGACCGATGAAGGGGTGGATACGGGCCCTTTGCTCATGGTCTCCGCCCCAATCCCGGTGACCCTTCCCCTACCTCTCCCAAGCCTCCTGGAGGAGCGGGAGCACTTTCAGCAGGTGGTGGATGAACACCAGAAACGCCTCAAAGAGGCGGGGGACTGGCGCATTTTTCCGCGCACCATCGAGATGATAGCGAGGGGTCGTTTCGGCCTGGATGGAGCGAATCGGGTTTACGTGGACGGGCTCCCGGTACCCGAAGGGTACAGGGAGGAGGGTCCATAAATCTTTCAGGACAGGAGTTCGTCCCAAGGGATATCCCGGAAGGTCTCCTGCAACATGTGGTCATCCTCCACCTCTTTCAGGCGGAGATCGGTAAAGAGTTCTCGGGCCACAGGCACCACCTCACCCAGAGGGACGACCGTATCGGCCGAGCCATGGTAAAGCCGGACCGGAACGGAAACGGGACGGACCTTCCTATCGGGAACAAACGCCAGCACGTTGAGAGCGGGCGCCAGGAGGACAAGCCTGGTCACGAGGGAGGGATGGTCCATGGCAAAAAGGGTTGCCATGAGGCCCCCGAAGCTGGAACCCACCATTCGAAGATCCTCTTCTCCTTCAAGGACCTGCTCCAGTTTTTTCATCCTCTCCTGCAGACTGCCATCAAAATCCGGGATGATCATCTCCGGGTATCTCTCCTGGAAGAAACGGGATTTGGTGCCCTGGCTGCTGCTATCAAGACCATGAATAAAAATCCGAGCCAATTTCAAAACGCCCCCTCTTGCCCGATCTCCGCGTCATGCTCAAATTATAATCCTCGAAATATCCTATATATTCCTGTGGTTACAATTTTTGCCTTTCCCGCTCGAAGTCCGGGATCTTCGACTTGACCTCGAACAAAATTGAACATTTTGAAATTGGCTCATGCGGGTCATCATCGGCCCCTAACCGCAGCCAATGCTGCGTTTGTTCTGGGATTCGACCGCCGCGGCGATTTCTTCACTATTGGCCTTCCTGATGCTCAGCACCTCCAGCTCAACCGATGCGGATATTCCCGCCATGGGTTTGTTGAAATCGGCCAGTACAGTGTCCGGCCCCACCTCCAGAATCTTGAAGGAGATGAGGGTCCCTTTCTTCATCTGGCGGTAGAAGCGGTCTTTCTTGATGCGTTGGGTGATCAGACCTTCCCTGGGAATCTCTCGCAGCAGGTCGGGGTTGTGTTCTCCGTAGATTTCGGAAGGGGGTATGTGGACCTCCATCGTGTCCCCTGCCTTCGCTCCTTCCAGGGCCTTTTCCAGGGCCAGCGGCTGTCGCTCCACACCGAATATGAAGGCCAGGGTCTCTTCCGGGCGTTCTTTGGTGGAACCGTCCGGTAGATACGTCCGCATCCTGAATTTCAGTTCGACCATCCTGTCTCTGGCGATCCGGCCCACAGCACTCCTCAGCGAATGGAAACCACCTCATATTCGTGGAGACCGCCCGGAGTCTTCACGCTGATCTCCTCCCCTTCTTCCCGGCCGATCAAGGCCTGCCCCAGCGGAGAGGTGACGGATATCCGGCCATCATCGGGATTGGACTCGTAAGGGCCCACCAGCTGATAGGCTGTTTCTTCTTCCGTATCGAGGTTGTACACCGTTACGGTCCTGCCGAAGACCGCACGATCCGGCGGCCCCCCATCCGGTTCTA
>CAYUCJ010000474.1:0-2501 GCA_964443285.1 uncultured Desulfobacteraceae bacterium
CAAGCATATAGCGGACAGGGCCAACGGCGGGACAAAAGATTTTTCTGAAGTCATTGAGATCGCAAAAAAATGTGAAGCACCCGTTGAGATCGAATCAGGCAAGATCGTTGGCGGATTCGCCCGCAACCAGGTGCTCGCACTGGCGGACAAAGTGGTTGATGCTGTGAAATCGGGTGCTATTAAACGCTTCGTGGTCATGGCCGGGTGCGACGGCCGCCACACCTCTCGGGACTATTTTACCGAGGTCGCAAAGGCGCTTCCCGACGATACGGTCATCCTGACCGCAGGTTGTGCCAAGTACCGGTACAACAAGCTGGAACTGGGAGATATCGGTGGTATCCCGAGGATTCTTGACGCGGGACAGTGCAACGATTCATACTCCCTTGCGGTCATTGCCCTAAAGCTGAAAGAAGTCTTTGGCCTCGAGGATATCAACGAACTTCCCATATCTTTTGATATCGGCTGGTATGAACAGAAGGCCGTGGCTGTCCTGCTTGCCCTCCTTTCGCTGGGCGTGAAGGGCATGCGCCTGGGACCGACCCTGCCCGGGTTTGTGTCCCCGAATGTGCTAAAGGTCCTGGTTGATAAATTTGATATCAAGCCGACCGGTAACGTTGAGGAAGATATCCAGGCAATGATGGCTGGGAACTAGAGACTGGAAACTCGAAACTGGAAACTTGAGACTGGGTTTTTTTCAGCTCGGCCTCAAGTGCCCACATCCGGAGAATGCATATGAAATGTCCAGGACAGGACACACAATATTGGAAGGCAGGGGCCATCTTCGAGGAGAAATGCCCCGAGTGTGGGGCTGAAGTGGAGTTCTTCAAGGACGACACCACGCGCAAATGCCCGAAGTGCGGGCACAGGTTCCTGAACCCCAATCTGGATTTCGGGTGCGCCTCCTATTGCCAGTACGCGAAACAGTGTATTGGAAATCTGCCTCCGGAGCTGATCGCCCAGAAAGAGAATTTGCTGAAAGACCGGGTGGCCATTGAGATGAAACGCTATTTCAAACAGGACTTCAAGCGGATCGGTCACGCGACGCGGGTTGCCAGACACGCAGAAAAAATCGGGCGAGAAGAAAAGGGTAACCTGGCGGTCATCCTCGTTGCGGCTTACCTGCACGACATCGGGATCAAAGATGCGGAGAGAAAACACAACAGCACGGCGGCGCGCTACCAGGAGGAGGAAGGCCCGGCCATAGCCAGGGAGATACTGATCAAGCTGGGTGCCGGGGAAGATCTGATGGAAGAGGTCTGCGACATCATCGGCCATCACCACCACCCGAGGTCGGAGGAGACGGTGAATTTCAGGTGCCTCTACGATGCGGACCTGATCGTCAATCTGGAAGAAAACCAATCAGAAGAGGCCGGGCGGGCCGAGCATCTTGAAAAGCTCATTGAGAAATCTTTTCTGACGGAAAGCGGCAAAGCCCTGGCTTCCCAGGAACTTTTAGGGAGAGAAATATGAAAGTAATGCGAAAGATCATCGAAATAGACGAAGAGTTGTGTGACGGTTGCGGTCAATGTGTGCCCAGTTGCGCCGAAGGGGCCATCGAACTGGTCGACGGCAAGGCCCGTCTGGCTGCCGAAAAATACTGTGATGGGCTGGGCGCCTGCCTGGGCGAATGTCCCAACGACGCCTTGAAGATCACCGAACGGGAGGCAGACGACTTCGATGAGGAGGCGGTCACGGTCTTTCTGAAGGAAAAAGAAACGGCTGCAAAGGCCGCTCCCGAGCCTGCCATGGCCTGCGGGTGCCCGTCCAGCCAGATCCGGGTATTTGCACCGGAAGAGAGCCATCAAGACACGGTTTCCAATCTTTCCCACTGGCCCGTGCAGATCAACCTCATTCCCCCAACCGCTCCCTTTCTCAAAGGGGCGGACCTGCTGGTGGTCGCCGACTGCGCCCCAATCGCCTATCCCAATCTGCATGCTGATTTCATGAAGGGAAAGACGATCATGATGGGATGCCCCAAGTTCGACGACGCCGCCGGATACATCGAGAAGTTCACGGAGATTTTCAAAAAGGCCGGGATCAGGAGTATCACCTCCCTCTGCATGGAGGTCCCTTGTTGTTCGGCGCTTCCCATGATCGTCAAACGCGCCCTCACGGCAGCGGGGAAAGAGATCCCCATGGAACAGGTGGTCATCGGCACCCGTGGTGACATTATCAGCAGGCAGGCAAACTGATCAGGAGGAAAGATCCATGAAGAAGCTCAATCTTTTCGAGGAAAACGATTTCAACGATCTCCATATGAGCCGTTTTCTGGTTCACGACTCGCCCTACTTCAAGATCCTCAATTTCAACTTCAAGAGAGGCCAGGAACTGCCCATTCACTCCCACGATATCGAAGGGCAGGTGTCCATAGCCGTGCTGGAAGGGTCGGGTGAATTCCTGGGGAAGGACGGAACCCTGCCTGCGCGGGCCGGGGACGTCTTGATTTCCGATATCAGCGAGCCCCACGGGATAAAGGGAGGAACCGACATGCGCGTCCTGGT
>CAYUCJ010000475.1:0-2494 GCA_964443285.1 uncultured Desulfobacteraceae bacterium
ATTCTTCTTTGCTATCATAGCCCAACATCTCCAGAAGGGCCGGATTGGCATTCAGGAACTTCCCCTCCTTACTGCTAACATAGACGCCGCATCCCACATGTTCAAAAAGGCGTCTGTAGTTTTCCGCTGAGACCTTTTCCTTTTCCTCACTCATTTTCCGGCGGGTGATATCCCGACAAATCGTGAGTTTGGACACCGTTCCGTTTTCATGTCTTAAGGGTTGCTCTTTCAAATCATAGGTTTTATCCAGTCTCGTAACATGATGCTCCCAGTTGATCGTCTCGCCTCCAAAGACTTCTTTCGCCCTGCACCACGGGCAGATATCGTCAAGCTGGTTGATCACCTTGTAGCATTTCTTCCCAACGCCTTCCTCAAAATCGCGGACCATGCTCCTGTTCATAAATTCAAGGACAAAATCGCTGTTGATGATGTAGATTCCATCTTCCATGGCCTGCAGAATATCCGTAAGTCTCTGCTCCATTTTTTCAACCATAACGTCCCTCGAGGAAATACGCATGGGTTTACGCCCATGGTTCTCTACAGATGTTGATAGAGGATTTTTGGATGCCCAGCAGCATACCACGATCCTCAGCAGAAAAAAAGGATCATGCACATAACTCAGCTTCAAAGCTCCAGGCCAAAGGTCCGAGACTTGCTTGGATCCTCTAATGATAAGGGCTTGACATTGCCGATGAACGATTTAGTTTATTGGAAATCTAAATTGAGCGGGGGAATCTTTAAGATGGCAGACCATATCAAAGCGGACGAAACACTGGATTGCAGGGGCCTTGCGTGTCCCATGCCCATTCTCAAGACAAAAAAGGTCATTGGCAATATGAAATCGGGCCAGATCATCGAAATCCTCTCCACCGATGCAGGAACCAAGAACGACCTGCCGGCCTTTGCCAAAAGGACGGGGCATGAATACCTCGGCGAAAGGGAAGCTGAGGGGTTTACCAGCTATTATATTAAAGTCGCGTAGTATCATTGCAATCAAGGAGTGAGGAGTTTTTTATGGGCAAGTCTCTTGGAATCTTCGTATCTTCCAACGATCATCTTGAAAAGATCATTCGTATCTGCCGGGCGGCAAAGAAAAAGGATATCGAGGTCACGGTCTTTTTCAGCCACACGGGGACCCTCCTGACCCAAGACCCGCGATTCGGAGAACTGGAAGGACTGGCCGGCATGTCCCTCTGCAATGTGGGATTCGAAAGCCATGGTCTCAAGCCGCCCGTGAAGGGAATCGGCGTAAAAGATTATGCAACACAGGCCAGGCATGGGGCGATGATCGAAGACTGTGACCGCTACTTGGCATTTTAACCCGGGTTTCTCATCTTGCGATTCGCTGGACTGTGACTGCGAAGATGGCTGAGAACCCAGGAGTTAGGAGATACGGAATACCATGGAAAACATCAAACATGTCGCTTTGCTGGTCAGGAAAAAAGACGACCTTTGGGAAGGTTCCCGCTCCACACTGGGCCTTGCCGTTGAGAACTTCTACGCCTACATGTTCGTGCTGGACGTTGAAGTGGACATGACGGATGCATACAAGGAAAATCTCGAGTGGCTGGAGGACATGGAATGCGAGTATTTTTCCAACAACAAGGTCAACGTGGAAAAACACGGCTTTAAATACCTGAGCCTGGATGACATGGGCGTTAGACTCAAAGAAATGGACCTCATCGTACCGTTCGGAGGGAACAAATGAAGATCCTAAATATCCTAAAAACAGAGCCTGATGAGGTGACCAGGACCTTCTTTGAAGCCGTCTCTAAAGGCGAGGAGGGTTCGGTCTTTAATCTTTATGAAGCCGATCCCGATTATGGACGTCTGCTCGACCTCGTCTTTGAAAACGACAGGGTCGTTTCCTGGTGGTAGGTTGAGGCGGGTTTGGGTCATTCCTGATCACCAGCAAGGTGTCGGATGCAAGCGGAGCAGAGGAGCGACGACCGAGTCGCATGAGCAATACGTCGCAAGGAGGAGCGATCGAAGGCAACGCGGCTCCTGAGATCCCGCATTAGCGGGAAGATGATACTTTGATGGTTGATCAGGGCTTCTGCATCAGGAAGCCTCTTATCAGTCCCGAAAGCTTCGTTTCATATCCCCGATAGAAGTGATCAGCCCCTTCAATGACCCTGAACGATGCGTCAGGGTTCCACTGCCCGATCTTTTTTCGGATTTCCGTTGTCGGCGCAATGTCATCATGCGATCCGGAAACAATCAGTTTAATCCTGTCATGCCTTCCCAGGAAGGAAAAATCCATGAATGCGACGGGGGGCGAGACCATGACCACGTGGTCCACCGTCTCATACCGGGACAATCCCCTGGCAATCACCCAGGCGCCGAAAGAATACCCCGCCAGTCCAAGAGTTTCCTTGCCCAAGCCTGCGAGATAATCAAGGGCTCCTTTCACATCATTCTGCTCACCCGTGCCATCATCGTAGCGGCCTTCACTCCGTCCAACGCCTCGGAAATTGAATCTCAGCGTTGCATA
>CAYUCJ010000476.1:0-2492 GCA_964443285.1 uncultured Desulfobacteraceae bacterium
GGAAGCACCCTTAACAAGAGGCATGCGGAGGGCTCCTGACACCAATCGGCGTTCAAACGGTACCGGTGTTGCCTTCGTCGCCGGCTCCTCGACGCAGTGTGCTGTAAGCCTTCGCCGTCTGCTGCCCGCCGCCCGGTTACCATCTTGAATGCAAAATGGAACAAGTGACTCTTACAAAGGTCGTCATGCGGTGAGCTACAGGATAAGAAAAAAAAGGAGCGCTTTTGCAAGATTGGCTTCCTGGCTGTTCGTCATGTTCTTTCTGGCAGCTCTGGGAACGGCCGGGTGGGCCTATTATCAACTGTATATCGTTTCCCCCCGGCTGGCCTCCGTCCTGGTGAGCGTCAACGGGGAACCGCGGAAACTCCTCTCAGGCGACCATCTCGCCCTGCATCCCAAAGATCGCGTCAAGTTCCTTGGCATCTCCACCAACGTCCCTTTTAATTTATATGTCCGGCTGGTCTCTCCCGGGTTTGATGCGGGTGCGCTCAGATACAAGGAATGGCCTGTCCTGCGCCTCCTGCCGGAGCAGAATATGTTTGCGGCTTATCATTTCCCGGTCACAATCAAGTATCGAAACCGCAAGCTTGGTTCTTTTACGCTGGATGTGAAACCTTACGTGGATGACTGGCTCGATAAGGCGGAAAGGACCATCGACAAGAAACTCAGGTTGTCCATTTTGGAGAAGGCGTCCGCTATGTTTCCAGACGAGCCGAGGTTGAGACAGCGGCTGCTTGATGAATATAAGGCACAGGGGCGATGGAAAAGCGTTGCCGCGATGCTTGAAAAGATGGCAGGCAAGAGCAATGACAGGGCAGCACTCAAGACCCTTTTGGAGTCCTACAAGGCAACCGGGAACAGTGATGGTGTCATTTCGGTGCTCAAGAGGTTTGTTGCCATGGACCCGAAGGACCTCGAGACAAGACTCCAGCTGGCAGGGGAGTTCGAAAAACGGAAAGACCTGAGATCTGCTGCGAGAGAATACGAAGCGGCGCTGGAGGTCGCCTCCGGAAAAGAAAAGCTACCTCTCCATGACAAGCTCGGATACCTCTGGACAAAGCTCGGCAACAACAAGAAGGCGATCGTTTCCTATGAAAAGGCGTCTGAAATTGATCCTAAGGATGCCAACCTCTATTATAACCTTTCCTATCTCTTTGAGAAGACCGGCGATAAAAAGAAATCTCTCTACTATCTGGAAAAGGCACTGGCCCTCAGATCAGATGATATCGAGGGTCGCATGAAGTTTGCACAGGACCTGGTCAAAGTCAAGGAATGGGCAAAGGCGGAGGAAATTCTCTCCCAGGTACTCAAGACCCGGCCAAGATCCAAGGACGCCCTGCTCCTTATGGCTGATGTCCTTGATAAGAGGGGCAAGAAAAAGGAATTGAAAGCGATCTATCTCAGAATCCTGACGGCAGATCCCAATAATGAGACCGTAGAATACAATTTAGGGGCATTGGAATACGAAACGGGAAACCTGGAAGGTGCGTTACCCTACCTGGTGAGGTATGTGAAGAAACACCCCGGGGATACGGAAACCCACGGCTTGTTGATGGACATCTATCGGAAATTGGAAAAACCCGAGAAGGCCTACCTGGAGGCCCTGACCCTGACGAAATTGGGCACAAAGGATCTGGATACCTATCTGTATGCAACAGAATATTTGAGCGGCAGGGGCGAATACAAGTCAATGATTCCCCTGGTGCAAAGGGGCCTGAAGATTCACCCGAACGCCTTGGAACTGAGGGACCATCTGGTCGTGGCCTACTTGAAGACGGGGATGGAGAAGGAAGCCGGGGCGGAGATGGAAAGGATCCTGAAATATCGCCCGAAGGATTTGAAGTTGTTGCAGAGTTTCGCACGACTCAAAGAGAAACAGGGTGACTATCGGGGCGCGGTCGATGCCTACAAACGGATCTTGGGCCTGGATCCGGGCAATGAGGAAGCACAGAACGCTTATCTCAGATTAAGACTGAAAGTGATGGAGAGTGATAAGACCGGTTGAAAACCCGCATTTTGATGTGACGGCCGGATTGATTTTTCGCTCCGGAAAGGTGTTGATCTCAAGGCGGAGAAGGGGAGGCCATCTGGCCGGGATGTGGGAGTTCCCGGGAGGGAAAAGAGAAGAAGGCGAATCTCTGGAGGAGTGCCTTGAAAGGGAACTGGCCGAGGAGCTTGGCATCCGGACCCGGGCAGAAGGGCATTGTCTTACCGTTGACCACAGCTACGACGACAGGTCCATCTCCCTACATGTTTTTTACTGCACACTTCTGGGGGGAGATCCGGAACCTCTGCAGAGTGACGGGATCAAATGGGTCGCGCCTACAGCGCTGGTGAGGTTTGCCTTTCCTCCCCCTGATAAAGAGGTGATCGCGTACCTGCGTCGGCATGATGCCGAAAAAGGAGGTTTCAATGTTTTACAAGAAGAAAGACGACGGCTACAGGACCCTGGCAGACGGGGTAGAGATGAAACCGCTGGTCCACGGAGAAAA
>CAYUCJ010000477.1:0-2488 GCA_964443285.1 uncultured Desulfobacteraceae bacterium
TTCCGCAAGATTCGAAGCATGGGTGAGGCCATGACGATATCACCCATTGAACTGGTTCGAATGATGAGGATGCGTTTTATTTCAGTGGAGCTTCTTTTTGAGTTCATCGTACATCTGTAGATATTTCCCTACAACCACCTCCCTGGAATGTTTTGATTTCAAGGTTTCCATACCCTTTTTCGCCAGTTGTTTCCAGAGGTCGGCGCCACCTTCCAGGAGTTCCCGGGTAGCGCTCGCCAGATCGACGGGGTCTCTCAGTCCTGCAAGGAGACCGTTTTGCCCGTTTTTTATCAGTTCCAAGGGGCCCGGCGCCTTGGTTGAAATCACCGGCAGACCGTGTGCCCAAGCCTCCAGGATGACGTTCCCCAGGGTTTCATGACGAGAGGAGCAGATGAACAGGTCGGCCAGATCGAGGTAAATCCCAGGTCGGTCCTGCCATCCCAGCCATCGAATCTTTTGACGGATCCCGAGATCCCGCGCCAGACCATGCAGTTTGTCGTGCAGGGGACCGTCCCCTGCAATCATGAGCAGAAGCGGGCGTCCATTGATTTCAGCCGGGAGGTGGACGAAGGCCTCCAGAAGGTCCTCAAAGCCCTTCTGGCGATTGAATCTTCCCATGGAAAAAAGAACCAAAGCATGTCCGGGAATGTCAAGTTCTTCCCTTGCCCGGTCCAGTTCTTTCGCAGGTGTGGGTTGTTCCACTTCCACGAAATTGCCGATACAATAGACACGGTCTTTAGGTATCCCATTTCTTATCAGATAGTTGCAGAGGCCTATCGTATTGCCGACCCAGGCGTGGGCGTGCTCGTAGTAACCCTTGATTTTGTAATATCCTCCCAACCTGGCCACGTGAATGGATCCCGATTTCCTCGGCACACGAGTCAGTCGTGTGGCTCTACCCATATAGGTTTGAACGATTCGTGGCCTTTCCCTACGAATAAATTGCTGAATGGCTCGGCGGGAAAAGATATCCCAGCCGTTGCGCATGGGCACGTGGGCCTGTTGGATCGTGCTGTTCAGGGCGTAACGGAGGGGGCTCTTGGGACGTATCAGGGCAGTGGCCCTGTGATTCTCCTCATTCAGGGCTCTGATCAGTCGCATGAAAAACTGCTCTGCCCCGCCAAACTGCCGGCTCCCAACGATATGGAGAGAATCGATCATAAATCTCTTCTCTTCTGCATTTTTTTCCTGTGTTTCATATGAAGCTTCCAGAAGTATCCGAAAAGACTGTCACCGAACGATATGGCTTTTCTCGGCAGGGTCAGCGGGTTTTCGTGAGGGGTAGCTGCTCCGCGGTCGCACGTCAGCGCAGCTTGATAACCCGCTTCCCTGACCAGTTTGACCACTTTTTCATCGTAGTCTCCGGCGGGATAGCAAAAGAATTTTACTTCTTCACCGAGCAGGTCTTCCAGGGCGGACTTGCTGTCTGTGATTTCGCGAGCTTGTCTTGATCGATCGAGCCGGGTGAGGAGCGGGTGCGTCAAGGTGTGGGAGCCAAAGACAATGTTATCGGAGCGCAATTTCTTTATGGCCATTTTATCCATGAGGTCAGGCGCCTGGCGTCCGTCTTCGGCCAGCCATTTCGCGTTTCGTCCAAGCAGTCCAGAGACGAGAAAAACAGTGGCCGGGAAACCATAGCGCTCCAGGACCGGAAAGGCGTTCTGATTGAAATTCTCATATCCGTCATCAAATGTGAGCACAACGGAATGGCGTGGCAGTTTTCCATTTCCGAAAAGTCCATCCAAGGCGCTCTGGAGAGATAGGACCCTGTAGTCAAGACGGCACAGATAGGCCATTTGGGCCTTGAACCTTCGAATGTGGCAAAAGGTGGCCCGATGACTCTCAGGTCGTTCAAACTCACCCACCTGGTGATACATCAAAATGGAAATCTTTGGTATCATTGCAAGTCTGGGAATGCCTCAAGGAGTGTCATTGCTGGAATTCCTGACCCTGCTCTGGCGAGCCATTCTCCTGGCCTTCAGACGCGCCCGCCGTACCATGTCTTCCGGATAAAGGTAAGGATGGTATTTTTTCCATCTCTTGTGAAGCCAGATCCAGTGATCAGGATAGTCTATGATCATCTTTTCTATGATGGCACTCTGATGTTGTGTCGCTTCATCGATGCTCTGCTTTTTGTCCTTTTCATGGTCAACGGGGAGTTCGGGAAGAAATATGAGGCGGTGATGTATAAGGTCTCTCGAGCGCACGATGAACATGGGAACAACCGGGATCCGATATTTTCTGGCAAGGGCGGGCACCAGTGTCATGGTTGCTGTCTTTTTGCCGAAAAAACGGCAGGGAATAATCTGTTTGTAGGTCTCTTTTCTGTCGGCGAAGATGACGAGGTCCTCACCGCGTTTGAGGTTTCTGATCGCCTGCCTTAACCCTTTCTCCTTGTAGAGAACCCTTATGCCGAATCGATCGTTGTTTTCAAGTCGTTCCTGCTCGATGAGAGGATTGTCGATTGCACGCACAATGAAGTTGAGCT
>CAYUCJ010000478.1:0-2478 GCA_964443285.1 uncultured Desulfobacteraceae bacterium
TATTGACATTTCTCCGCCAGCGCTTATTTTCTTAGTAATTTGTCACCGGACACGCCCGCATGCGGGATGGGTGGCAGGTATGGGAATCGTATCCATTCCCGGACACGACGGTTACCTTTGGTGTGGTTTCCCTTTATAGAAAACAGCCGCAGGAGGCAGATAAACCATGCGATTCGATAAATTCACGATCAAGGCACAGGAAATCGTCCAGGCATCGCAGCAACTGGCCGAAAAACTCGGGCACCAGCAGATAGAACCCGAGCACGTGGGAAGATCCATCCTGGACCAGAGAGAAGGCGTTGTGCCACCCATCCTGGGGAAAATAGGCGCCGATCAGAACCAGCTTATGAGAGCCTATCAGGAGGCCCTTGACAGGCTCCCCAAGGTATCCGGTTCCGGGCTTGGCCAGGCATACATTTCCCCGCGCTCAAAAGCGGTTTTTGACAAGGCCTTCACCGAGGCCGAACAGATGAAAGACGACTTCGTCGGTCTGGAACACATCCTCCTGGCCATTGTCGGGGAAAAGGAAGGAGAAGCCGCCCGAATCCTTTCAGGGGCGGGTGTCACCAGGGAGAGCATCCTCAAGGCGCTGGTCGACATTCGCGGAGGCCAGAGGATAACCGATCAGAATCCTGAAGACAAATACCAGGCATTGGAAAAATTCAGCCAGGACCTCACGGCCAGAGCGGCCAAGGGAAACCTGGACCCCGTGATCGGCAGGGATGAGGAAATCAGAAGAATCATCCAGGTCCTTTCCAGGAGGACAAAAAACAACCCCGTTCTAATCGGTGAACCGGGCGTCGGAAAGACCGCCATCGTGGAAGGACTTGCCCAGAGAATCGTCCATGGGGACGTGCCGGAGACGCTTAAAGACAAACGGGTGGTGGCCCTTGATATGGGCGCCCTTATCGCCGGTGCCAAATACCGGGGGGAATTTGAGGACAGGCTGAAGGCCCTCTTGAAGGAAGTCACCGATGCCCAGGGGCAGATCATCCTCTTTATCGACGAGATGCACACCCTGGTAGGCGCCGGGGCTGCAGAAGGGGCCATAGATGCCTCAAATATGCTCAAACCGGCTCTCGCCAGAGGTGAACTCAGATGCGTGGGGGCCACTACCATCAAGGAATATCGAAAATATATCGAGAAAGATGCTGCCCTTGAACGCCGTTTTCAGCCTGTGATGGTGGATGAACCCTCCGTGGAAGACACCATCTCAATCCTTCGCGGCCTCAAAGAGAAGTATGAAGTCCACCATGGCGTCCGGATCAAGGATTCAGCACTCGTGGCGGCTGCCACCCTTTCCAATCGCTATATCACCGACCGGTTTCTGCCTGACAAGGCCATAGACCTCGTTGATGAGGCCACCTCCAGGTTGCGGATAGAGATCGACAGCATGCCCACCGAAATTGACAATATTCAGAGAAAGATGACCCAGTTGGAGATAGAAAGAGAGGCCCTCAAGAAGGAAAAAGACCCGGCCTCCAAGGACCGCCTCCAGACCATTGAGAAGGAATTGGGCCTCCTGCGCACCCAGACGCAAGAGATGACAACCCACTGGAAAAGGGAAAAGGAAGGCATTTCCAGGATCAGGGGAATAAAGGAAAAGCTGGAAGCCACGAAGGCGGAATCTGAAATGGCCGAGCGCAGGGGCGATCTCTCGAGGGCGGCCGAGCTCAAATACGGGACATTGATTGAACTGGAAAAGAATTTGAAGGCGGAAGAAGAAGCCCTGGATGGTTTGCAACAAACCAG
The DNA here is from genome assembly GCA_964443285.1 of uncultured Desulfobacteraceae bacterium. Taxonomy (GTDB): domain Bacteria; phylum Desulfobacterota; class DSM-4660; order Desulfatiglandales; family Desulfatiglandaceae; genus CAYUCJ01. Next base: position 1,753 of record CAYUCJ010000478.1, read on the forward strand.
GAAGATGCTGAAAGAGGAAGTGGACAGCGAAGATATCGCCCAGGTGGTCGCCAAGTGGACCAGAATCCCCGTCTCCCGTATGATGGAGGGGGAACGGGAAAAACTCCTGAAGATGGAACAAAGGCTTTCCCAACGGGTGGTCGGTCAGGAAGAAGGCATCAGGGCCGTTTCCAATGCCGTGCGACGCGCCCGATCCGGCCTCCAGGACCCCAACAGGCCCATCGGTTCTTTCATCTTCATGGGCCCGACGGGTGTCGGCAAGACAGAACTTGCCAGGGCCCTTGCCCAGTTCCTGTTCGACGATGAACAGTACATGGTGCGAATCGACATGTCCGAATACATGGAGAAACATTCCGTGGCCAGGCTGATCGGAGCGCCCCCGGGATATGTGGGATACGAAGAGGGCGGGTACCTGACGGAAGCCATTCGAAGGCATCCCTATTCGGTCGTCCTTTTTGACGAGATCGAAAAGGCCCATCCGGAGGTGTTCAATGTACTGCTCCAGATCCTGGACGACGGCAGGATGACCGATGGAAAGGGCCGCACGGTTGATTTCAAGAATACCGTCCTGATCATGACCTCCAATGTGGGGAGCCAGTGGATTCATGAACTCGGAGGGAGAAAGGATGGTACCGTGACCGACCGGGTCATGGATGCCCTCCGCAGTACCTTCAAGCCTGAATTCCTGAATCGAATCGATGAAATCGTTATCTTCAATTCCCTGGG
>CAYUCJ010000479.1:0-2477 GCA_964443285.1 uncultured Desulfobacteraceae bacterium
GGATGAAACGCACTTATTCCCGGATGGATAAGATCCGAAAAGTCATCCAGTCCATCTTTCACGTGGTCAATAACGGTCACCATGTCATCGCGATCGGCTGGATACAAGCAGACAACACCGTCAAGGGGGGGACCGGCTGGGGGGTAGAACTGGCAAAACTATTCAACCGTCCGCTCAGCGTCTATGATCAGGAGCAAAAGGCGTGGTTTTCCTGGGAGAATAGCCAGTGGGTAGAGGACACACCGGTGATTACCTCAGATACGTTCGCCGGCACTGGAACCCGCAACCTAACCGATGACGGCCGGCAGGCCCTCCGAGAACTTTTCACCCGCTCCTTCGGTCCTGCGGGGCCAAAATAGCGAATCAATAGTGAAAGCGAAAATGTGGACGCGTGTTGAAAAGGGAGCGTAATGGGCGTTGAGGAGTGGGGGATGGGTCAGCCGGTAGCAGCATCCCTTCCCTCTCTTTTCCAGTAAGGATTGGAAAGGTCCTCGAAGATGCAGAGAGCGGCCTCGGCGCCCATACCCGCCGCTGTCACGATCTGCTTGAACCCGCCTTCCACATCCCCCGCAGAATAGACACCCGGCAGGTTGGTCCTGTGTCGGCCGTCTCTTTTGATAAAACCCCCGGGGGTCAGTTCCAGACCGATCTTCTTGGCCAACTCAACTGCAGGTTCATACCCTATGGCGACAAAGACTCCTTCGACGGGCAGACTTGTGGTTTCTTGGGTCTTGTTATTGTACAGGAGAACCTCCGCTATTCTCTCTTCACCGTCGATTTTTTTCACCTCGGTGTTCCAGAGGACCGGGATATTGTTGGCAGAGAGGTTTTTTGTCAACTGCTCCTGAGCCCTTAAGGAACCCCTCCTGTGGACGAGAGATACTTTCACCCCCATGTGGTGCAGGTGGAGGGCCTCTGTCACAGCACTGTCTCCACCTCCCACTACCAAGACACGCTTCCCTTTGAAGAGTGGACCGTCACAGGTCGCACAATAGCTGACTCCTTTTCCTGAAAAACGATTCTCTCCCTTCGCCCCGAGGGGCCTGTGGTTGGCTCCGGTGGCCATCAGAACAGCCCGGGTCAGGAACTTCCTTCGCGTCGTGACGACCTCGATGGGCCCTCCAGGTTGGATATCCACAACCGGCTCTCCCTGGAAGATCTGGACGTACTCCAGCGCATGGCTCACCATCAAATCCACCAGGGCTTTGCCACCAACCGATGTTAACCCCGGATAGTTATCCACCTCAGGTGTGGTTGCTACCTGCCCACCCAAGGCTCCCTTTTCCAGAATGGCGGTCTTCAATCCGCTGCGAACCGCATAGATCCCCGCTGTCAGTCCGGCCGGGCCGCCACCGACGATCACCAGATCCGTCTCCACCTGCTCAGCATCACTTTCGGGTATGTAGATGGTCTGCTGCTCCATCTTTTCCAGGGAGGAGAGGAAAAGCTCTTCGGGCTGGGCTCCCTGAGCGATCAGGACTTCATTGGCATACGTCACAGGAACACTGAAAGCGGAGTATTTTTCTGCCAGATCGGGATTCGCCTGGACATCGATGATCTCCAGGGTGATGAGCTCAGGTCTCTCGATGGCTGCTTTGAGTGCATTGACCGCCTGCTGTGGGCAATAGGGGCAACCGGGGCTGACGAATATTTTTATGTCCCTGGGCTCCTGGATCCTTTTCAGGATCTTATGGGATTCCTGACTGAGCCCTGTCTGTCCGTATCCAATCATCCGAAGGGCCTCCACAAAGGTAAGCCCTTCTTTTCCCATGGGAGCTCCAAGCCATCTTATATGGTAGTTCTCAGGATCAAAGAGGAGGGTGGGGGAGTAAAGGGCATTGTGTTTAAGGGCCACTTCGTGCCCCAGGTTGAATTCGCGCAGGCCTATTTTCGGGGTTAATTCCCTGACGGCACGAATGACCTGTCTCGTGGCCTGGTTGAAAGGTTCATTGATCACGAGATCAGTGAACAGAATAAGAGAGATCTCATGGGGCATATTTTCCAGGGTTTCTCTCAATTCGCGTTCCGCTTGCTCAAGCATGGCCTGGCTGGCCCTATCGTCTGTCTCTAAGAAATCAGGCATGTCCACCTCCATGATAAAATTCCAGTCGATCCGATTATTTTCAAGCTCCACGGTTTCCCAGCAAAGGGGAATGGAAAATCCAAACGGGATAGTTCATGAAAATCGCGTTTTTTTTTGGGGGGAATCCAGGGATATTGTACTAGTTTCGAGACAACACCGCAAGGGCGCAGAGGTATGCGCCTCATACATAATAACTTTGGACCATTTTTTTGTGCAGGGGTGTTGCCTGACGATGGTTCTTTCGGTAGAATCATAAAACATGGTTGTTTTGATTGGGCGCAGAAAACGAAGTCCTGTGGAGTGGCGTGTGGCTCTGTGACTTGCAGGTTTAGGAGTTGGTAAGAAACGCAGGATCGTCGACGGAGGACAGAGACCACAAATGAAGGAGAGAAAA
>CAYUCJ010000480.1:0-2472 GCA_964443285.1 uncultured Desulfobacteraceae bacterium
GATATGGCCTCCACCTTGAGAAGGTGCGCCTACCGTGTGGAAGCGGTTCTTTTCGAAGACGGGGATCGATGGCATCTGGCCGACGTTCTTCCTGTTGCCGAGGGACATGGGCTGTTTGGTATTGCGGTAGATCTCGGGAGCTCGACGCTCGTGGTTCGACTCCTTAACCTGATCACAGGCGAGACGTTTGATGAGAGCTCCTTTCACAACCCACAGATTGATATCGGCGCCGATATCCTGACCAGGATTCATTTTGCTGCAACGGATGGGGGTCTACAGAAACTCCAAAGTCTTGTGAGGAATCGCCTCAATCTGGAGATCACAAGGTTTTGTGATAGACACCATATCGAATCCGAACGCATCGCGGGCATGGCCGTGGCGGGCAACACCACCATGACCCATCTCTTCCTTGGCCTGGATCCCCACTGGATCTGCAGGGAGCCCTATATCCCCATCATCAACAGTCCCGGCCTCATAAGAGCGAACGACCTGGGGCTTTCCATCAACCCGGGGGCCCCTGTTCTGCTGTTTCCCAATGTGGGGAGCTATTTCGGAGGGGACCTCATCGCGGGAATTCTCGCCTCCGGCATGGCCCGGGAAAAAGCAGTATCCCTCCTTGTGGATGTGGGCACCAACGCCGAGGTGGTCATCGGCAACAACGAGTGGCTCATGGCCTGTGCCGGGGCAGCGGGTCCCGCCCTGGAGGGGGGGGTTGCCAACATGGGAATGATGGCGGGCCCGGGTGTCATCGACAAGGTCACTTACGATCCGGAGACGGAGACATTCCGCATTCGCACGATTGACGGTCTCCAGCCTGTAGGTATCTGCGGGTCAGGATTCATCGATCTTGTCGCACAGCTCTATCTCTACGGCATGATCGATCTTCGCGGCAAATTCGTATCCGGAAAATGTTCCAATCGCCTGGTGGAGGTGGACGGCATCAGGGAACTCGTGGTGGTACCGGCCGGGAAATCCGCCAACGGGAAGCCCCTCACCCTGGCCCAGACGGACGTGGACGGACTCATCCGCTCAAAGGCGGCCATGTTTACCATTCTCGTCACGCTTACCAACACGGTGAATATGCCTCTCAGGGAAATCCATCGGTTTTTTGTGGCGGGGACTTTCGGTTCCTTTATCGATCCCCGCTCGGCCATCACCCTGGGGATGATCCCCGATCTGCCGTTGGATAGATATGTCTCCCTCGGGAACACCTCCCTGGAAGGCGCCACGCTGGGCCTACTTTCCCGCGAGGCAGCAAGAGATATCTCCACTATCCGGGACCGGGTGACCTACCTGGAGCTCAACGTGAACCAGGAGTTCATGAACCTCTTCAGCGCCGCAAAATTCATCCCCCATACGGAAAGGAGCCTCTTCCCCTCGGTGAAACCTTACGGAATGGTTGACAACCTGAGGACCCTCAAACTAGAATCGAATGACAGGCCCTTGGCACGATGAGGGCACCCGGCGGTTGTCAAACGCCCAAACCGGACACCCCATGGAGAGGAAAAATCATGGAAAAAAATACCCGCACCAAAGGGAAGAAAAAGGCCACCACGGCCATCATCTTGATCGTCATCCTGGCAATTATTGCGCTTTTCATACTGGTCATGGCGCTCAATTCCAGCAAGCCGGGACCCCTCAACCTCGGCAAACTGGATCCACGGGTGCCAGGGGCGGCATTCATCAAGACCAATGAACAATTGACCCGGCAAATGCTGGAAAACTGGCTTCCAAATGACCTGTTCTGGCCCACCGCCCTCCTGGATAACATGCCCAATTTCCAGCTTGGTGAACTGGAAGTGGTCCGGTATAACGTCCGGGTCTTGAGGGACAACCTATCCAGGATGCGAACCACCGACAAGCTGGACCCGTTTGCAGATGCCGCCTTCACCTCTCTTTCCAATGATCCCCTGAAATGGTGGTTCCCTTCCTATGAGACCAAACTGAAAGAGACCGCGAAAAATCTGGAGACCTTTTCGAAAAATCTCGTCACCGGCAAGTCCTTTTTCTATCCCAGGGCGGACAACCTGGCCGAACTCCTCAGGCAGTATGCTTCCCTGATGGGAGGGGTAAACACGCGGTTGATCAATGCCCCAAGGGACCTGGACAACGCCGTGGATGTAGAGGGGACCCAGAAAGGAAGTGCAAAAAAACCCGCAAAACTGGTCAACATAGACATCCCCTGGTACAAGATTGATGACAATTTCTATTATGCCCAGGGGGTTGCCTATGCCTTGCAGGAATCGTTCAAGGCCATCAGAGTGGATTTCATGGAGGTCCTGAAAGACAAGAACTCCGTCAAACTGGTGGACAAGATTCTGGAAAACCTCGACCGCTGCAATTTCGAACCCCTGATCGTGTTCAATGGAGACCCGGACAGCATCTTCGCGAACCATTCCCTGAACCTCTCAGGCGTATTCAATGACGCGAGACAGAAGATCAATTCGCTCATCGTGTCTCTGATGCAGGGGT
>CAYUCJ010000481.1:0-2467 GCA_964443285.1 uncultured Desulfobacteraceae bacterium
GCCGATTCGAGTCTGCCGGGTCCCGCATCACGCATGAATCCGAAGAGGTGCTCTCCGACCCCTCCGGGCGCCAGGTCAATCACCCCCTCAAAGAACCCCTGGTCGATCATCCCTTCCATGGCCCTGTCCCCGATGCCGGCAGCCGAAAACCCGATCACCTGGAACCCCTTCTCTTCAAGGCCGTCCCTGACGGCGCTGGCGCACTTCTCACAAGGCCCGAGCATGGTGAGGGCGACAGCCTTTCCCTTCACGCTTCTGGGAGGGGTGACGACCCCCTGAACCATGCCGGCCAGGGCGCAGACAGCGCGGTCCAGGACGTTCCTCAAGAGATCGGACAGCCCGGAAATTTCAACGACGGAATGAAAAAGGGCGATATCGCCCGTCCCGATGTATCGCGTGGAAAGGCCCGGCAGGGCAGCCGTGGAAGAGACCATCAGCTTGGGCAGGCCAAAAGGAAGCGAACGCATCACTTCCGTGGCCATCAGGGAACCGGTGGACCCGCCAAGACCCAGAATACCCTCTATTTTACCCTCCTCGTGCAATTTCAGGGCGAGGCGTGCGGCTCCCGATATGATGGTGTTGGTGATTTTTGCGCGTTCCCTGGATTGGTGTATTTCCCTGAGGTTGCTCCCCCCGGCCCTCGCAACGTCGTCCGGTGAGATGTCCGCAGGTGAAGGTCCCTCTCCCCGCATGGAAATATCCATGAGCAGGGGATTGAGGCCCAAGGCCTCAAATTTCCCCTTGAGATAGAGGGTTTCCTGTCCTTTGGTGTCCAGGGTGGATATGATGAGTACCGTTTTCGCCATCTGGAATTAAATCTTTCCCTTTTCGATCCTGGTCTCGATATCTTTTCTGAGTGCCTTCTTGTCGATCTTGCCGGAATCTCCCACCGTGGGAAAACCATCCATGAGGGCCAGTTTTTCGGGCAGTTTGAACATGGCAAGATTCTTGCTTTTGAGGAAATCCACCATCTCCTCAAAGGAAAGTGTCTGATTCGCTTTTGGAATCACACAGACACAGCACCTTTCACCCATTTCCCGGTCGGGATATCCCACGATGGCAACGGAAGAGACCTTGGGATGTTCGTTCAGCAAGCCCTCGATTTCAGCCGGATAGATGTTCTGGCCGCCCCTGATGATCATGTCTTTGGCGCGGCCGAGGATCCAGAGGCACTCCTGGTCGAATTTGACGATATCCCCGGTGGTGGTCCAGCCGTCTGGATCAAATACCGTGGCGGTCAGCGTTTCATCCCTGTAGTATCCCGCAGGGGCGTGGGGCCCTCTGAAATAGAGGATCCCGGGTTCGCCGGGGGCCACTTCTTTTCCCCCATCGTCCAGAAGTCGCACCTTGTTGCCGGGGAGCATCCTCCCCACGGTTCGCCTGCGCAGGTTTCTGGGATCTTCCACCCGGCAACCGGAGACGGAACCCATGTCCTGGGTCCCCAGATCGCTGGTGATGACGGCGCCGAAGGCCTCTTCCGCCTCTTCAGCAACCTGCGGTGAGAGGTACCCCCCGGCCGAACGGATGAACCTGAGGGAACCCAAATCATACCTGGAGGTGTCTGCCTCAAGCATTCGGACCAGGTGGGTCGGCACCACGCCGATGGCCGTGGCCTTTTCCTTTTCAATGAGTTCCAGTGCGCCTTCAGGTGAGAACTCCTCCAGCATCACGGTTTTTGCACCGGCCAGCGGGGCTGCAAAGTAGGTCAGTGTCCCGGCGGCGCCACCCGCGTGGGGGGCGATGGCCATGGTCGTATCGTCCTTTGTCAAACCCCATATGTCCACCCTGGCCTTGGAAGTGCAGACCCGAGGGGCAATGGGCCACTCCACCAGTTTCGGCAGACCGGTGGTGCCGGTCGTGCTGGTGAGAAGCCCCACGTTCCACAGGGGATCCAGTTTCCTATGGGACAGCACGGCCTCATCCACGGGCTTCTCCGATCGCTCCCGAGCCAATCTTGTGATGGAAAAGGTTCCTTCCGGCGCAGAGGGAGGAACCTCGTCATCGAAGAGGAAGAGATACCTGAGATGGGGGAACGCTTTCTGGAGTCCCTTGTACATCTCCAGGTAGTCGAATTTCCGGTAGACATTGGGAATAATGACCGCCGAGGCCTCGGTCCTTTCGACCATGTACTCGAGTTCCCGCTGCCGGAGGTAGGGATAGACAGTCAAGGAAATAAGACCTGCTCTTTCACAGGCGATCCTGGTAAGAAACCCGTAAACGCTGTTGGGGGACTGGATGATGACGCGCGAGAACTTTTCAAGCCCCATCTCCACCCACGAAACGGCCATACCATCCACAAGCCTCTTGGCCTCCGCCCAGGTGAGCCGGTATTTCGAATCCACCAGGGCTTCGCCGTCGCCGTTCTGCCGGGCGTTTCTGTCCCAGAAGTCATAGAACGTTTCCCGGGTCCAGTAGCCGTCCCGAACAAATTCTTCGACCATCTTCTCCTTATAACGAATCGGTTTCA
>CAYUCJ010000482.1:0-2445 GCA_964443285.1 uncultured Desulfobacteraceae bacterium
TGGATAAAATTCTCGTGGACAAAAACACGGGCTGGATGCGCTCCGCCTATTGATTCAAAGTCAGTTATCCGATTACTTTCACTTTACAGAGCGGGCAGAGCCTTCTATAGAAGGCTCTGCCCGCCTCCCTGCCTAAAAGTTGTACCCTCTAAATCTTTAGCAAAAGGAGGATAAAAAATGGTGGAACACCGGCAAGCCGGCCAACATGAAAGCCATGATTCGCGTGGGGATGCCTCACAACATGAAGGTCATGAAAAGCACAAAGACCATCATGAAATGAAACAGGGAGGACACTCGGCAAATGCGGATCATGGCAGCCACCATGGCGGTGATCACCATACCCACATGGTGGCGGATTTCAGAAGACGGTTCTGGATTGCATTGGGGGTTACGATACCTATCCTAGCATTGTCACCCATGATTCAGGCCTTTCTGGGATTCAAAAAAACGCTTGGATTTCCCGGTGACGCCACCGTATTGTGGACGCTTTCCTCATTTGTTTTCTTTTACGGCGGCTGGCCGTTTCTAAAGGGACTTTTTGGTGAATTGGCCAAGAAGCAGCCTGCCATGATGACATTGATCGCAATAGCGATCACGACGGCCTATGGATACAGCAGCATCGTCGTATTCGGATTGAAGGGGAAGATATTCTTCTGGGAACTCGCCACGCTGATCGACATCATGCTGCTGGGCCACTGGATAGAGATGAAATCCATCATGGGCGCATCCCGAGCACTGGAGGAGCTCGCCAATCTTATGCCTTCCAAGGCCCACAAGGTGACGCCCGACGGCAGCACCCGGGAAGTATCCCTGGATGAGCTGAATACGGGCGACAGGGTGCTCATCAAGCCGGGAGAGAAGGTCCCTGTGGACGGTGAGGTTGTGGAGGGCGAAACCTCCGTGAATGAAGCCATGCTGACCGGTGAGTCCAAACCCATTCCAAAAAGCAAGGGAAGCAAAGTCATCGGGGGCGCTATCAACGGTGAAGGTTCAGTCACCGTAAAGGTCGATAAGACCGGTAAGGATTCCTTTCTCTCCCAGGTCATAGAACTTGTCAGACAAGCGCAAGAGAGCAAATCTAAGACCCAGGATCTTGCCGACAGGGCAGCCCTCTGGCTGACGATCGTCGCCCTTGGCGGAGGCGCCATAACGATATTCATCTGGCTGGGTGTCATGCACAAAGATTTTGCCTTTGCCCTCGAGCGGATGGTTACTGTCATGGTCATCACATGCCCCCATGCGTTAGGGCTTGCCGTGCCGCTTGTGGTTGCTGTTTCTACGGCGCTTTCCGCCGGAAACGGCCTTTTGATAAGAAACCGGGCAGCTTTTGAAAGGGCAAGAAATATCCAGGCGATCCTTTTCGACAAAACAGGCACGCTGACTCAGGGGAAATTCGGGGTCACCGACACGATCACCTTTTCAAACGATATGGAAGAGAAAGAACTTTTGAAGTATGCCGCATCCGTGGAATCGCGCTCCGAGCACCCAATAGCTCAGGGGGTCGTCTCTTCTTCGAAAGAAACATTTTCGGTCGAGGGATTCAAGGCCATTCCTGGAAAAGGCGCCGAAGGAACAGTTGAGGGTAAGGAAGTAAAAGTCGTCAGCCCCGGATATCTCAGAGAAAACAACATCATGCCCAATGACGAAAGGATCGAGAAGCTAAGTTCCCAGGGAAAGACCGTGATTTTCGTCATGATGGACGGAAAGCTGACGGGCGCCGTTGCCCTTGCGGATATCATCCGGCCGGAGTCCAAAAAGGCCATCTCAAAACTCAAGGAGATGGGCATCCAATGCATGATGCTGACCGGCGACAACAAGCTTGTGGCCAAATGGGTTGCCGATGAGATCGGGCTGGATGAATACTTTGCCGAGGTGCTGCCCCGGGAAAAGGCCGAAAAAGTCAAAGAGGTCCAAACCAGGGGTATCATTGTCGCCATGACGGGAGACGGTGTAAACGACGCACCAGCCCTGGCCCAGGCGGATGTGGGGATTGCCATCGGCGCCGGCACTGATGTGGCTGTTGAGACGGCGGATATCGTTCTTGTAAAGAGCAATCCCCTGGATGTTGTGGCAATACTCGGGCTCTCGCGCGCCACTTACAAAAAGATGGTCCAGAACCTTGTATGGGCCACGGGTTACAACTTCTTTGCCATTCCGCTGGCAGCAGGCGTTCTTTATAAATGGGGGATACTTCTCGGTCCTGCCATGGGGGCTGTTCTCATGTCTCTGAGCACGGTGATTGTGGCGATTAATGCGCGATTTTTGAAGATCGCCGAGTAAGACAGATTCGCGACACGGAAGTAAATGTTCCTTTTATCACAGGAAAGGTTGAGACAGGGGGAAAAGCGCGTCCGCTTTCAATCGCGATATAAGGGAGATTAACCAGGAGATCTTTTCACGATCCGTGTGACCCGAAGCGTCAGGGCGTTTTTCGTTTCCATGCGG
>CAYUCJ010000483.1:0-2443 GCA_964443285.1 uncultured Desulfobacteraceae bacterium
AAGTGGGGTCCTCACGGGTAAAGCGGTTCAGTGCCTTGCTCATGTTGTCCTGGGCTTTGTTATCCTCCGGGTTGATGGTCATTGAGATGACAGGTTCAGGCACATACATGGTGGACATGCTGTAGTTCAAACTCCCGCTGGTAAATGTATCGCCGGAATGACAGTCCACGCCGAAGAGGGCCACGATCTCGCCGGCGCCGGCCCGACGGATCTCTTCCATCTCATCCGCGTGCATGCGAGCCAGCCGTCCCACCTTGATCTTTTTTCGGTTCCGCGTAATGACGACATCATCCCCTTTGCCGATGCTCCCCTGATAGATCCTGAGATAGGTCAGCTGACCGTAAAGCGTCACCTCCAGTTTGAAGGCAAGCGCAACCAAAGGAAGGTCTGAAGCCACCCGGAGTTGGATCTCCTCCTCGCCCCGGTCCAGGTCGAGGGCGACATTTTTCACGTCCGTGGGCGAGGGGAGGTACTGATTGACGCCGTCCAGCATGAGTTGTACACCCACGTTCTTGTAGGCCGATCCCACAAAAACGGGGGTCAGTTTCCGTGCAAGGGTCCCCCTTCTGACAGCCTCCCGGATGAGCCCCTCTTCGATCCGCTCTTCAAGAATGGCCTCTGTCAATTCGTCGGAAAACAGGGATGCTGCATCCAGCAGCTCTTCCCGTTTGTCCCTGGCTTCCTCCAGGATTTGGGCTGGAATGTCATCCACACGGAGAGATTCTCCGTTCTGGCCTTCAAAATAGATCGCCTTCATGGAAACCAGGTCCACGACCCCGGCCAGTTTTTCCTCCAGGCCGATGGGAATTTCCATCAGCACGGGATTGTCGTTCAGTTTTCCGCGTATCTTCTCAACGACGCCGTACGGATCGGCGCCCGATCGATCGCACTTGTTGATGAAAGCAATACGAGGGACCCGGTATCGCTTCATCTGACGATCAACGGTGATGGATTGGGACTGGACGCCGCCAACGGCGCACAGGACGAGAATCGCCCCGTCCAGGACCCTCAAAGCCCTCTCTACCTCGATGGTAAAGTCCACGTGGCCGGGGGTATCGATGATGTTGATCTCATGGCCCTTCCATTGGCAGTGGGTGGCGGCGGAGGAGATGGTGATGCCGCGTTCCTTCTCGAGTTCCATGGAATCCATGGTGGCCCCCACGCCGTCTTTGCCCCGCACTTCATGGATGGCGTGGATTCTCTGGGTGTAGAAAAGGATCCTCTCGGTAAGAGTGGTCTTGCCCGAATCGATGTGAGCACTGATACCGATGTTTCTCAAATGCTGGATGTCTTCCATTAAAAAAACCTCACAATGAACTATTTCACAATTCTCGGGATGTGTCCATAAAATTCTTCAGTTTATTCTCTTTTTAACGGAATTACAAGACAAAAATAGGGCCTGCAAAAGCAGACCCTATTTTTATACAATATTGGTTGTAAATTTAGAAGGGATAAGATTCCAGTTCGATGATCCTGTCGGCGATCTCCCTTCTCAGGCTGATGGCATCGATGGGTTGATACCGGGCCAGTTTCTTGACGCCGGCCAACTGCGTCCTGAGCATATCGCCGTCTTCCACGTATGCCAGGGCCTGTTTTGCCCAGACCTCTATCTTGGGGAGGGTCTCGTCAACATAGGCCTTGGTGGCGGCGATCTGGTACCTGGCCTTCACTTCCCCTTTGCTGGAGATCAGCTTGAGTGTTCTCAAAAGCCCGCTCTCCATGGCAAAGATCTCGATGACCATATCGGCGACCTTGGCCAGGACTTCCTGTTCTTTGACCAGTTTCTGCTGGAACTTCTGTGCCGCAACTCCAGCAACCATGAGAGCGATCTTTTTGCACATCTGTACAACATGTGACTGACGTGCCAGGGGTGTGTCAGGCAGTTGCACGGATAAGGGCGAATAGGTCATGAGCTCACCGGCGATGGCCTGGGCCGCATGAAGGAGATCCAGCCTCCCCTGCATGGCCCGCCGCATCATGGTTCCAGGGATCAGCATACGGTTGATCTCGTTTGTTCCTTCCCAGATACGGTTAATCCGCGAATCACGGTAATACCGCTCCGCCGGATACTCCGCAGTGAAGCCGTATCCCCCCAGGATCTGCACATATTCGTCCACGCAGTAATCCAGGCATTCGGACCCGTAGACTTTGGTAATGGAGCATTCGGGAGCGTATTCCTCTATGGCGCTGGCATTTTCCTCCCCGCTCTGCTTGGCCTCGGCATCGAGGGTGCCGAGCTTGTCGTCGAACATGCCGGCCAGCCTGTACATCATGCTCTCACTCATGTAGGTCTTGATGGCCATTTGGGCCAGCTTTTCCTTGATCATGCCAAAAGAGCTGATGGGCACTTTGAACTGAATCCTGCCGTTTGCATACTTGACGGCCTCGGTTACGCAGCCCTTACATCCGCCCATGGTCATGGCGCCCAGTTTCCAGCGACCTA
>CAYUCJ010000484.1:0-2432 GCA_964443285.1 uncultured Desulfobacteraceae bacterium
CTGGACCCCGGCTTTCGCCGGGGTGACGGTGTGGGCAATCCAGTTTCCTTAAGTTAGTGGCATTAGGTTCGACCCGATGCCACCCGAGAAGAATCAGTAGTGATATCTCAGTTGTGCAATGAGGATCGCATCTCCTGATACTTTATAAACGAATCGGTGTTCATCATTTATCCGCCTGGACCAATATCCTGATAGGGCATGCTTCAAAGGTTCAGGTTTTCCAACACCCTCAAAAGGGCTACGTGTTGTTTCGTTGATGAGGGTGTTAATACGGCGAAGAATTTTTTTATCAGTTTTTTGCCAATAGAGATAATCGTCCCAGGCATGATCTGAGAAAATGAGCTTCACTCTATAAGCTCCTTTTCATTTCCCTTGCCATTTTCGAGTTGGGCGATAGATTCGATCAGCCGTCTTGTGTTTTTCGGTGACCGCAGTAGGTAGGCCGTCTCTTCAAGGGCTTCAAAGTCCTCAAGGGACATAATAACCACAGATTCCGATGATTTTCGTGTTACAATCATCGGGGCGCGGTCTCTGCAAACTTTTTCCATTGTTTTCGCCAGGTTTTGCCTTGCAGCGGTATAGGTAATGGCTTCCATCTCAGCACCTCCTGTACAGCATATTGTACGTCTGCAGGGCCTGATGTCAATGATTTTTTCGCCCCAGCATGACACTTCACCAGAAAGCCAGGGCGGGGCGGCAGTGTGAAAGGAAATGGGGTCAAGTCTGCTCTTGGCTCATCTTGGGAGATAAGGGTAATATGAAGACATGTCCAGACCACTAAGAATTCAGTTTCCAGATGCCTGGTACCACGTGAAGAACCGTGGAAGAAGAGGAGATCTGATATTTAAGGAGAAAGAAGACTACTATACAAAAAGCTGCCTCCGACCGGAAATTCAGAAGACGTATTGAGAAATTGAAACTGGAGTTAATGGTGAGTCAAGAGAAGTGGACCCCATTCCCACCATTCCCATTCTCATCACTGCGGTAAATATGAATAGCTGGAGGATTAAGTAATGTCGCATGATACGACGATTCTGCTGGAAGGTCTTTTATTTCCAGAAGGTCCGCGATGGCATGAAGGCAAGCTTTGGTTTTCGGATATGCAGGGCCTCCACGTGATGACGGTGGATATGAACGGAAATTTCGAAAGAATTTTCAAAGTCAACGCGTCCCCGTCGGGTCTGGGGTGGCTTCCGGACGGACGGTTGCTGGTGGTGTCGATGATTGATCGGCGGTTGCTTAGACTCGATCCCGCGGGTCTGGTGGAAATTGCCGATCTTTCAAATTTGGCGTCGTTTCACTGCAATGACATGGTTGTGGATCAAGTGGGCCGGGCTTACGTCGGAAACTTCGGGTTTGACCTGTCGGCAAACGCACCGTTAAAACCGGCCGAGATTATCATGGTGACCCCGGACGGCAAGGCCCGGATAGTTGCCGAAGCGCTATTCTTTCCCAACGGAATGATCATCACCCCCGACGGACAGACCCTTGTTGTGGCCGAAACCTGGGGGAACCGCCTGACCGCTTTCGATATCCAACCTGACGGCTCTCTTGCCAAACGCCGCACATGGGCCAAATTGGATGATGTGTATCCCGATGGTATCTGCCTGGATGCTGAAGGCGCCATCTGGGTTGCGGCCCCCCGCCCCGGGGAGGTTTTGCGCGTCAATCCGGGAGGACGTGTTACCCATAGCGTGAAGGTTTCAACCAAACCATATGCCTGCATGCTCGGTGGACGTGACCGCCGCACGCTATTTGTGTGCACGGCGGGCTCGTTAAATCCAGACCAGATTCGCGCTGAACCGAACGGCAAAATCGAAATCGTGGAGGTCGAGATTCCCGGAGCGGGACTGCCCTAATAAATGGATTGGGTCCTGAAGGATCAGGTGCCTTGAGGATTAATGAAACCTTTTGACAAGGTGAGTCAAGAGCAGACTTGACCCCCTTTCTTGGCTGTCCTTAGAAATGCCCGCATTTCAGGCAATGGCAAGAAATCATAACATCCAGCTATTGATCGAAGTGCGACATTTGCAAGGGTCAGCCAGACGATCTCAAAAATCCGACCGGCCTCGGTGCACACTATTACGTGTTCCCAGTACTCGGTAGACAATCCGAAAGGAGTGTGAATATGACTACTCAGATCAGTAAAATCGCTGTTGATTCCCTACGTAAGGAGTTCACTGGTAAAATCATTATGCCAGGCGAGCCCGAGTACGGAGACGCTCGAACGATTTTCAACGCGATGATCGATCGCCAGCCCAGTGTCATTGCACAGTGCGGCAACGTGGATGATGTCGTGCGCGCGATTCTCTTTGGGCGCAATCTGGGTATAGAGATCGCCGTCCGTGGAGGTGGGCATGGCGTGGCGGGCGATGCACTTACGGACGGTGGTCTTGTGATCGATCTAAGGCGAATGAATGCCGTGTCGGTCG
>CAYUCJ010000485.1:0-2425 GCA_964443285.1 uncultured Desulfobacteraceae bacterium
GAAAAAAAACGCCGCAAATCATGAATGCGATCGCCGACATCATGAAATACGAAACCGCCGGGGATCCGGTCAGTGGATGCAAGTGGACTCGCAAGACCACCGGCAAGATTGCCCGCGAACTCAAACGCACAGGTATTTGCGTTTCGGCCAACACTGTGGGCAGGCTGCTTAAGAAAATGGATTACTCCCTTCGCAGAAACTTGAAAAGCCTTGAGTCGGGACTGAGAAATCCTCCTGCGCCCCGCCAGCGCAATCAGCAGTTTCGCTACATCCGCTCCCGGATTAAGCACTACGCTGCACATGGCTTGCCGGTGATCAGTGTTGATACCAAAAGCCGCGAGATGATCGGACCCTTTCATCAGCCCGGACGTCAATGGTACCAACAGCCCGTTGCGGTGCTTGACCATGATTTTCCATCCGATGCCCAAGGGGTTGCCATCCCTTACGGCATCTATGATTTTTGCCGCAATGAAGGATTTGTCAACCTGGGCACAAGCCGTGACACCGCCGAATTTGCCGTGGCTTCCATCCGCCGCTGGTGGCAAATAATCGGTTCGGTCAGTTATCCCAAGGCTGATCATCTGCTCATATTGGCCGACTGCGGGGGAAGCAACGGCTATCGCACCCGGCTGTGGAAGCATCAACTTCAAGTTTCGTTTGCCGATCGCTTCAGTATCTATGTCAAGGTGTGCCATTATCCTCCCGGGGCGTCTAAATGGAACCCAATTGAGCACCGCATGTTATGCTTTATCAGCAATAACTGGGCCGCTCATCCTTTGACCGACTATCAAACCGTATTGAATTTTATCCGCACTACCAAAACAAGTGCTGGTCTCAAAATTCGTGCCGCTCTTCATAGCAAAAAATATCAAAGGGGTATTCGCATTTGCGACAACCAGATGAAAGAAGTTAACCTAAAGCATTACACCAAAAGGCCAAACTGGAACTACTCTATTAGTCCAGTGGAAAATGTGAATTAATTTTTTCGCGAGTCCTAACTGAAAAGGAAAAGGTTGAAAAAACTCTTTACGTCTTATTTTTCATTTGTCTTTTGTCTCCTGCTGTTTTCATCTTCAGTATCAATCGCCGCTGAAATAAACGGACCCGAGGTAAAAATTCAGGGGAACGAAATCTACGTTACAACCTCTCTTTCGCTTGATGAGAAACAGTTGCACGAACTCAGGAACGGAATCAAAAAAGAGTACAGCTTTTATATAGATATTTTCAGAGTCTGGAAATTGTGGCCGGATGAATTTGTGCTCAGCAGGTCCTTTGTCAGGAACCTCAGGGCTGATCCAGTTAAAATGGAGTTTATAGCAACCTCAACAGACAGAAACACTCAGATAAAAAAGAGGTTCAAAACGTTTGACTCCATGTTGCAATGGGCGCTGAATTTCCGGAACCTGAAGCTTGCAAATGTTCGTGATCTTGAACCGGGCACCTATTTTGTCAGGGTGGCGGTTGAATCGAAAATCAGGAAACTGCCTCCGGTCATAGGATATTTCATGATATTTCTCCCCGAAAATGAATTTAAGATCAAGAAAGATTCCCCTTATTTCACTATCGGCCCATCTCAATGAAAAATCCTGCTTTCAAAGTTTTTTTGATAGCGATAGCTTTTCTTTTGATAGTGTCCTTCGGCCTAGAAATTCATTATATGAGCCACAAGGCAGTTGCTTTTTCAACGAGGCTCACTATTCTTTTACTCTTGAATATAACTTTTTTAGCGCTTTTGACCCTCATGTTCTTTGTTACAAAGAGTCTTGTCAAACTCCATTTTGAGAGAAAACATAAAATACCCGGCTATAAATTCAAGACGAAACTGGTGATCACCCTCGTCATCCTCACGTTAATACCGTCTTCTTTCCTCTTCGTCATGTCAAGCGGCCTTATTACCAATTATATCGACAGGTGGTTCGGCCCCCAGATAAAAACGCCGTTAGACAGTTCTATTGAAATCGCCAAGGCCGTTTATGAGAATGAAAAACAGAAGACGCTTGCATTCGCAAAAGCGCCGTTCAGTGACAAATCCGTGAGAGGGTACCACGTCAAATTTCTCTCAAAAATACCGGCTGACGCTTCCGAAACCATCAGAGCAGCCTTCGAGGGGAAAGAAGGGACTGAAGTCATATCAGGGAGGAAGGGTGATCTCATCAGGGCGGTGGTGCCTGAATATGAAGGGAAAAACCTGACAAGAGTAATCGTAGTCGAATCACTTGTCCCTGTAGATATCACAAAGAATGTCGACAAAATAAAAGAGGCGTACGAAAACTATC
Organism: uncultured Desulfobacteraceae bacterium; assembly: GCA_964443285.1. Taxonomy (GTDB): domain Bacteria; phylum Desulfobacterota; class DSM-4660; order Desulfatiglandales; family Desulfatiglandaceae; genus CAYUCJ01. The sequence continues at coordinate 2,277 of CAYUCJ010000485.1, forward strand.
TGGCTCTGGAATCATGGAAGGTCCCCATAAAGGTCAATTACCTGTTGATCCTCGGATTTATGACTTTCATTGTTGTTTTTATGGCCCTTTGGGTCGGACTCAGGATTGCGAAGGGGATCACGGATCCTATTCAGAGACTTGCACTTGCA
>CAYUCJ010000486.1:0-2423 GCA_964443285.1 uncultured Desulfobacteraceae bacterium
TCATTGCCCAGGACGGATTCAACTGGGCGTCGCCCACTTATCTGCAATGTCAGGATGAAACGGCCACCTGCAGGGTGAGCATGGAGCCCCGGTCCTGAAAGGGAGATATGGCCCGTTATCAATGCTGTCTGTTGGCTGTTTGTTGCTCGACCCGCCCTGGAAGTCTGCGCTTAATCGCTGGCAAGCAGAGAAAAGAAGTGACAAAAAAACTTTGGTTCAGAAACCTGGATGGCATCGTGATAGGCTGCCCCATTTGCCTCCTGCGATAAGTGATAACCAACCGTTCCATGGCCCGGGTCATGGCCACATACATCAGTCTCCTCTCTTCCTCCAGGTTCTTGATCAGCTGTTCGACTGAGTTCACATGTGGCAGGATACCCTCGTTGAGACCTGGAACGATCACGCACTTGAATTCCAGTCCCTTTGCCTGATGGATGGTGATAAGGGTGACCTTTCCCGTCGGCGATGATCTGTTGATCCTCTTTGCCTCCTCGATATGAGCCTTAAATTCATTCAAGTCTTGACATTGGGAAACAAGGTATTCCATTGCATCCAGGTAGGTTCGCTCCAGGATTTGGTAAGGCCGGCAGAGGAGATCATCGAAGTCCACAAGGCGTCTCCGTCTCTTGAGCAACTCATAGCGGGCGAAAACCTTTGCAAGTTGCTTGTCTTCGGGTTTGGCGGATTTCTCCAGATCCTCCGGCAATGTTAAGTCATTCTTTGCCAGGGATACCTTGCTCAAGAGCAAGGCCGGGTCATCCTCAATTTTCACCTCTTCCATGGCCTCCTGAAACACGTTCAGTTGATCACCGTCATGAATCAAGCGAAATCCAGCGCCGAAAGAAGTCTGCGCATTCAGTATCCGATACCCCAGGGAATGAAAAGTGCAGACCAGAGTTTTGGCCCCATTCCCGTTGAGCCTTTTCTCCAGGCGGGATTGGATCTCCTGAACCGCCTTCTTTGCGAAGGTGATTGCCAGGAGCCGGGCGCGGTCGATCCTGAAGATCGCCTGTTCATCGACGGGGTCTTTATCACCATTGGATACGGCGGCGGCAAAAATACTATCATCGGTAGGCAGTTGATTGTATCGAATGACCTTGAGGTTTTTGCGTTTATAGAAACCGTTATCAACGGAACGACCTTTGCGCAGGAACGAAACCATAGACCACTTGGGGTTGTGGCTTATTGCGGCACCACGTCTGGTGCCGTTTTGGGGGTTGCTTTTGGACAACGTTGTCCAAAACAGTTCAAACTGGAATTCTGAATTTGGCAGGTTGGACGATCTGGACGATAGTGGGTGTCCTTCGCGGTGACTTGATATCACGGCTGGAACTTCCTTATGCCAAAGTTTCCGTATGCGGAAATTCTGATGGTTTCCACACGTGTGGAAAGAGTATCTCTGGACGCAGGTGTCCTTTTCTTTCTGCCAAGTGCCTTTATGAGGGTGGTTGGGATTCAGGATGTTGGTATGGATTTAGTGCTTGACAGGACTAGGATATTTGACCAGTATTTGCTGAAGTATAGAGTATGATATAGAAAATTTTCTGCTTAATGCAATGCGTTATGTGGGAGAAATTTAAGATGGATTGGACAAAACACTCTATCAAGATCCTAGAAGCTCTTGCCACTCCGATTTTGCTGATTGATCGAAACTATCTTATAATAGGTGCAAACAGTGCTGCTTGCAGGTCATTTTGCTTGTCCACACCCAACATTGTTGGCCGTAAGTGCTTCGAGATAACCCATCAACTTGATAGGCCATGTTGGCATGAGGGAACAGGTTGTCCTGCTAGAACTGCCTTTGAACTCAAGGAGCAAACACGGATTATTCATGAACACATTTATGGGGGAAAGAGTGTATTTGAAGAAATCATAGCTTCCCCAATTTTCGATGATAATGGGGAGGCCGATTTCGTTGTTGAGGAGCTGAATAACATAACCGAGCTGATACAATCTAAAGAAATAACCAGCCATTTAAAGAAAGACATAAAAATCCTACAGGGATTACTTCCTATTTGTTCAAACTGTAAGGATATTCGAGATGAAGAGGGGTATTGGAATCAAATTGAGTCTTATATCTCTAGCCACACAGAAGTTCAGTTCAGCCATAGTCTATGCGAAAAATGCTCTGAAGAACTATATGGTCAAGAGATGTGGTATATAAAAATGAAGAAGAAAAGGGAGAGCAAGGACAAATAGAAGATCCGGAGAATGTGGACGCACTACCTAAAGAAATGGGGTTTGAACCACTTGGCCAAGCAACTGAAATCAAGGATCCCGGAATTCAAGGATGTCTATATCTCCGGATTCACGAATTTCTCTCCCGTATAATCACCGATGAACTGGCATTTCAAAAAAAACCAGTAAGTTCCGGTTAGGAAATTGCATACGGATGGTTTAAATAAATTGAAAAAACAATGGGT
>CAYUCJ010000487.1:0-2416 GCA_964443285.1 uncultured Desulfobacteraceae bacterium
GCCGCCCGGGACGCGGTGGCGCTGGATACGACCATCTGTCGCCTGCTGGGAATTCCCCTGGAATCCTATCCCCTTTACCGGGCGGCCGGGGCCGAGGGTATCGGTGAGACCGATACCGAACGGATCGAGGTGGTGGGAGATCCCCCGGAATCGTTCGCGTTCCCTTTATTCCAGGTCCCGAAGCTGGACTCGCTCAGGATTCTGCCCGGGTTTCTTGACGGGTTTTCCAGGCGCTACCTGGTTTCAAAGCCCGTCCAGGACGCCGGGATTTGCGCGGGATGCGAAGAATGTGTCCAGGCGTGTCCGGCGGAAGCTATCGTACTGGAAGCGCGACATCTCCATTTCGATTACGACGCATGCATCAGGTGCTACTGCTGCCAGGAGATCTGTCCCCAGGATGCCATCGGGTTCAAAAAGGGACTTCTCCTGAAGATCATGAACCGATTCAACCGGTGACAGGGGACTTCAGGAGAAGGCCGCTATTCCATGAGACCCTGCAATTCCTCCTGCAGGAATTTCAGCCGATCCAGCTCGTCTCCCTCAATTTTCCCCTGCCGGGCGGCCGTCTTGACCCGTTTTCTGAGTGCCTTGAGTTCCTTTTCCAGATCGATGATACCGTTGAGAAGCGTGTTCTCCATGTCGGCTTCCTGCTCCACGATCTCCGCGCCCTCACTTAAGAGTTCTTTGGGCCGAAGGATGAGCCGTTCTTTCCAGAAGGGAACGTAGGTTTGAAGACCGTAAATCTCCGTGATCTTGTCTGCCAGTGCCTGGGAAGACGCCGGTTCTCCGTGGGTCAGGAAGACGCGGGGACGGCTTTCGAAGTGGCCCACCCACTCCAGCAGGTCTTTCTGGTCCGCATGGGCCGAAAAACCGCCGATGGTGAAGACCTTTGCCCGGACCGAGATGTTTTCCCCGAACACCTTCACCTGTTTGGCGCCCTCCACGATGCGCCTGCCGGTGGTCCCCTCGGCCTGGTACCCCACGATGACCAGGCTTGCTCCCCGGCGCCACAGATTGTGTTTGAGGTGATGTTTGATACGGCCTGCCGTGCACATGCCGTTTCCGGCTATGACGATGGCGGATCCCTGCTTCTCGTTGATGGCTATGGATTCCTTGGTGGTGGAGGTGAACCGGAGATTGGGCATGTCAAAGGGATCGAAGCCTTCGTCCACAATGGCCTGTGCCTCGGCGTCATAGTATTTCCTGTTTCTGCGGAAGATTTCCGTGGCCTTGATGGCGAGGGGGCTGTCCAGATAAATGGGCATCTCGGGGATCATCCCCTGTCTCTGGAATTCTCCCAGCATGTAAAGGATCTCCTGGGTTCTCTCCACGGCAAAGGCGGGGATCATGATTTTTTCGTTGTGGGTTGTACTGTACTTGATGGCCTCCAGGAGTTCCGACTTGCTGTCTTCAAAGGTCCGGTGGCGCCGGTTTCCGTAGGTGGATTCGAGGAAGAGGTAATCGGCGTCAAAAACCTCGTGCGGGTCCTTCACGATCAGTTGGTTTTTCTTCCCGAGATCCCCTGAGAAGACGATTTTCAAACACTCCTTTTTTTCCTCCAGCCAGAGTTCAAGGATGGATGAGCCCAGGATGTGTCCGGCATTTCTGAGCCTTGCCTTGACGCCCGGTTCCACCTCGATGACCTGGTCCCTTTCCACGGGTTTGAAAAGGTGGAGGCTGGCCTCCGCATCTTCGGCGGTGTAAAGGGGGGCGATTTCTTTCTTGGACTGGCGTTTGTTCTTCCTGGACTGCCATTCCGCGTCCATTTCCTGAATGTGTGCCGAGTCCAGGAGCAGGGCCTGGCAGAGTTCAGCCGTGGGAGGCGAGGTCATAATGTGCCCCTTGAAACCGTCCTTCACCAGTTTGGGGATCCTCCCTGAATGATCGATATGGGCGTGGGTCAGAAACAGGATATCGATCCGGGAGGGATCGAAGCCCCACGCCTCCCAGTTCCTGGCCTCCATCTGCCTGCCTCCCTGGAAAAGACCACAGTCCACGAGGACCTTTTTGCCTCCCGGGCTTTCAACAAGATAACAGGATCCGGTAACCGAACCGGCAGCTCCCAAACAGGTAACTTTAATCATGGGTTACTCCTTTCATGGGAGCCAGTTTCAAAACGCCCCATTTTGCCCAATCTCTGTGTCAGGCTCAAATTTCAATCCTCGAAATACTCCATGTATTCCTGTGGTTAAAATGTTCGCCTTCCTTGATCTTGAACAAACTGAAACATTTTGAAACCGGCTCATTGACCTTCAGTTTCTAGACAGGATTCACAGGATTGTCCGGATTTCTTGATCTCGTCAATCCCTTAGATCCTGTCCAAAATATTCTTAATCCAATCCCAGTTTCGGCCACAATATATCGATCTTCTTCTTGACCTGGGGGTCCATGCGGATGACATCGGGCCACTCTCTCG
>CAYUCJ010000488.1:0-2413 GCA_964443285.1 uncultured Desulfobacteraceae bacterium
CCAGCTCCTGTGGAAGGCTGTCTGCGTCCTGGGCCGAGAAAAATCCCCCTTCCGGGGATGTCATTTCGCGCAGGAGGTATTCGAGGGTCTCCCGGGCCACCCGGGAAAAAAAATGATCATGCGTGATCTGAAACGCGTCCAGGCAGTTCAGGGTGAGCAGCCCGTTGTCGTAAAGCATCTTTTCAAAATGGGGTATGTGCCAGTGGTCGTCCGTGGAATAGCGGTGGAAACCGCCACCCAACTGATCGTATATCCCGCCCTTCGCCATGGCGCGAAGCGTTGAAAGAGCCATCTCCAAAGCCTTTTCTCCATCGGCTTTCGTGTTCGCCTGATTTCTGGAACGGGCGTAATAGCGAAAAAGGAAACTGATGGATAAGGGCTTGGGGAACTTGGGTGCGCCTCCAAATCCCCCGGCCCTTTGATCAAAGCTGGTCCGGAAGGATTTAAAGCCCTTGTGGAGCCACTCCTCGTTGAGCTCTGGAACCCCTTCTGCCCCGGAAACATAAGCGGACAGTGCACCAGCGACCTGTTTAGCGTTCGCCATGATTTTTTCACGAGTCTCCGGGTCCTGCCAGGCGCTGCCTATCCGCTCAACGAGCTGCGGAAATCCGGGTTGCCCACCTCGCGAGTCCGGGGGGAAGTAGGTGCCGCCGAAAAACGGTCTTCCTTCGGGGGTGAGAAAGACATTCAAGGGCCACCCGGCCGAGCCCGTCATGGCGCTTACCGTGGTAATGTAAACCTGGTCGATATCCGGCCGTTCCTCCCTGTCCACCTTGATGCTGACGATATACCTGTTCATGACGGCGGCCACTTCCGGATTGGAAAACGATTCCCGCTCCATGACATGGCACCAGTGACAGGTTGAATAACCGATGGAGACCAGAACCGGTTTGTCTTCCCTCCGGGCCTTCCGGAAGGGTTCCTCACCCCATGGATACCAGTCAACCGGGTTAGAGGCGTGCTGGAGCAGGTAAGGGCTCTTCTCGTGAATGAGATGATTCGATCCGGTCTGAGTTGCGGATGGGCTGTCCATGGCATCTCCTTTTGGAATCAGGGTCATAATGAAAAATATAAACACGATTCCCATACGTGTCAGCTTTCGCCCGTCAAGAGAATTGTCTTGCGCCATCCCCGGACCCTCTCAAACACCCCTGATGAGCGCTGTTGATTCTATCCTTGCCTCCACTATAACAAAAGAACTATGATTGATAAAATGGCAAAAAGCTAAGTTCGGCTTTTCATGGCACCGCATTGAACACAAAACCCCAGTATTTCAAGGAGGGAACTTATGGACCGACAAAAACTGTTGGGGATTTTCAACAAAGAACCGCGAATCGGGACCCTGAGTACGGCAAACGGGCAGGGTGACGTCAATGTGGCCGTTTTCGGTTCTCCCCAGATGATTGATGAAAACACGGTGGTGATGGGCATTGGAAAGAACCGCTCCTACGCCAACCTTGAGGAAAACCCAAAGGCAGTCTTTATCGTTATGGAGCCCGGAAAAACCGCCATGGACTGGAAGGGTGCCAGGGTCTATCTGGAAGCGCTGGCCATCGAAACAGGGGGAGGCTTCTTCGACCAGGTCAGGGACAATATCGCCAAGACAGCCGGGGAACAGGCGGCAAAGATGATTCACGCAGCCGTTCGTTTTAAAATTACGGGAGTAAGGTCTATATTGGACCTGCCTTAGGAAGGTTGGTAAGCGATTCAACATTGTAAAGATCTGGCGGGGAGAAGAAATAGTCTCATGGAACAAGGTGAATTCCGAAAAGTTGAAAAGTCCGAAGAGCGGATGTGCGGCCCCTTTAAACTGCTTGTCTCCGGGTATTCTCAGGAGGAGCAAAACACCTTTCCGGGTTTCCTGGAGGAGATCGGTTTTGGGAACCTCCCCGTTATTTTTGTAACGGCCGAGGATATTCTGCGTACCCTGGCCGAACTTCTGGATCGTGAGGACAAGGCGGGCATGGGAAAACCTTCACCAATGAAAAGGGCGGTCATTCTCTCCGGCTTTACCCAGGCCGGTCTGCACCAACTCATTTCCGCCTACAAGCAGGCCGGATTCCCTGCGCAGTTGTGGGCCACCCTGACGCCTGTATCGGAAAAATGGACGATTGGGCGCTTGCTGGAGGAACTGGCCAAAGAAGCGGAGTCCATGAAAGGACTGCGAAAGAGCCGTAGCTGAAGAGGACGTTCTCAGGAGCCTTAAAACCTTTCACAGATTGTGGATCAGATGAAGAGAATCAGCAGGACGGAGCGACTCCGTCCCGCCACAATGCAGGGAGTAACCCGAATCAAAAACGCCAGGTCAAACCAAAGCTGTAGGAATCTTCCTTGAGGCTGGATTCAAAACTGGCCATATTGCCCGCCGATGCCTCTTTGATGGTCTCCTCGAATGCGTGCATGTAAGAGAGAT
>CAYUCJ010000489.1:0-2404 GCA_964443285.1 uncultured Desulfobacteraceae bacterium
CACCGACAGTAACAGCGAAGCTATCCGGAACGCTGACTTCCGAGAGATTCAAGATCCTGGACAGGTTGTAGGCCTTGTATCCGACCAGGTCTTCCATCCCGTCTTCTATTTCGTTCAAATCATATATTCTCTTGGCCCCGTGAATGACCATCTTTCCCGACAGTTCAATTCCCAGTCTTTTTGCCAGGTCCTCGATGACACCATATATCTCCAGATACTGGTTGTCCGTTATGTAGTTCAGGTTATAGGCACTGCTCCGAACAAGCTCTTCCAATTTCTTGACATTGTCAGAGAGGTATTTCTGGTCAAATATAAACTCTCCGCCCATTTTTCCGCCCATGTCGGCGATAAGCTCCATGGCCGCGTTGTTTTTTTTGAGTATGTCCTGAAACCAGACGAACAGATCCGAAAAAGGGGTTTGATCCTCCTTTTCCCTCCGCAGGAGATTTTTCAGTGCTGTAAATGCGCCACGGAGGTTCAACATCAATGGGCTCCTCCACCCCTAAAGAACAACCCGATAACAGTCCCGAAAAAGAGCGCAATGAGGACACACAGGATACCGTAAAAAAGGCCTCTTTCATAAGCAAATTCGCGGACGGTTTTAATGAAACCCACTTCCTCCACTGTAAAGTTTTGGAGCGCGGACTCTTCCACCTTGCCACCGTGAAGGACCCTGGTCATGATCCGGTATTCCCCGGGATGGGTGGAAGAAGGAAAACGAAATTCTGCATGGAAATTCTTCCTTCCCTCAGTTGAGGGCGAATACCGTACGGCGCCCTCCAGTTCTTGATAAAGATGCTCTGACCGCTTGAGTTGGACAAATTTCGGGAAGACGACATCAAGGCTTACGTTTTCAGGTTCGATGACCAGAGTCTTTTCCAGTTCCTCGATTCCAACGCCGAATGAAGACAGCGTTGCAGGCCACTGCTTTCCCTCGGGCATAAGCAAAAGATATAGAAAAGGGGCCTTCCCCAACTCAAGCTTCACACGATTCATCCAAAATGGTCCGACCCGGCCTTTCATATTGAACACACTTTTTTCCTCCGGTCCCTTGATCTCGATGACCATGTCCCGGTCCGAGGGGATTGAGCCCTTTAGGGACATCTGTTGCCCGGAAAAAAAGGTGGTGATATCCAGGCGTGGAGGATTTATCTCGATCGCAGACGCCTGGGCTGAAGAGGCGGGACAGATTCCAAGAAGGATCATACCAATGCCCAGCAGCACTGGGAAGATTTTTTTCTGATGCATTTTCTAATCACCTCCATAGTATGATAACAGAACATGGGGCTCCAGCAAGAGACCAACGAGCATCTTGACCATTACAATGAGAACCAGAGACGCCAGTAGTATCTTTAATTGGTCCCCTTTCAGCCTTCTTCCAAGCTTGGTCCCTACCTGGGCACCGATCGACGAACCGATCAACAGGAGAAGTGCCAGGACAAAATCCACAGTGTGATTGGAATAAGACTGCATGATAGTGACATTCACGCAAGTGAAAAGGATCTGGAACAAGCTGGTGCCGACAACCACGTGCATCGGCATCCTCAGCATGTAGACCATCACAGGCACCATGATGAAGCCTCCTCCCACGCCCATGATGGCGGCCAATACTCCCACAAATCCTCCCAGAACAAGAGGGACGATGGGGGAGATAACGATTCCTGATTTGACGAAATGGGTCTTAAACGGCAGGCGGCGTATCAACCGCGCATAGGCGGAATCTTTCTTGCTGACCGGAGGGGCAACCTTTGCTTCTTTGGAGCGAAGGCCCTGCAGGCTTTCCAGAAACATGTAACTCCCAACACCGCCCAGCATAATGACGTAAGTCACTTGAATCAGAAAATCGGCGCTTCCCAGCTGGCGGAGAAGCTTGATGATCTGGACCCCTCCCGTGCCGCCGATAACACCGCCTACCAGCAACAGAAGCCCCATTTTGAAATCGACATTGCCTAATCTATAATGGGCGTAAGTTCCTGAGGCGGAGGCGGCCACAATCTGGTTGGAATCAGATGCTGCGGCAACGGTGGGAGGGATCCCGATCATGATGAGCAACGGCGTCATGAGAAAACCACCCCCCACTCCAAACAGGCCCGAAAGCAACCCGACCAGAAATCCCAGTCCAACAATGACAGGTAAAAGAACGCTATGATGCGCAATGGGTAAATAGATAAACCACGACATATCAACTCCTTCCATTCAAGTCTGAAATCACTAATCCGTCACAGTGTGAAAGTAGTTATAAAAAAAAAGCGAAATCTCGACGACCAATTCTCTCCTGTTTTATCATTTATCAGAGCCAATTTCAAAACGCCCCCTTTTGCCCGATGTCTGCGTCAGGCTCGAATCTTAATCCTCGAAATATTCAATATATTCCTGCGGTTAAAATTTTCGCCTTTCCCCGCTC
>CAYUCJ010000490.1:0-2398 GCA_964443285.1 uncultured Desulfobacteraceae bacterium
GGGGTGATGAAAGTGTCTAAAGTAACTGCCAAATATCAAATAACGATACCTGTAAAGGTTAGAAAAGAATTGGGAATCGTTCCTGGCGCTGAAGTTGATATCATGAAGAAAGGGCAGAAATACGTTCTTGTTGTGGACCCGACCGAAACAATCAAGAGAAAGTGGCGCGGAAAATTCAGAAGTGGACCAAGCACAATGGAATACCTGGACGAAGTCAGGGGCAAGGTAAATTGAGAATCTGCGTAGACACGAGCATTCTCCTTGATGTTTTGAAAGACGAATTCAGAAACTTCCAGGAGAAGGTATACACTGCTCTCACAAGAAGAGAGAATCTGGTTGCACCCTCCGTGGTGGTTGCCGAACTTATGCCTCAATTTGGCGGTCATACCAAGGAATTGTATGAGTTTTTAGCAGAGCACAAAGTTGCGGTGGAATCCCTCGACCTTGATTCGGCTATTGCCGCCGCACAGGCATGGATGAGGTATTTGAAGCGAAAAACAAAAGCACGATGCCCTGAATGTGGCCACAAGCTGAATCTCAAAGAGCATTGCCTGTCGGATTTCTATATTGGAGGGTTTGCTTCTGCCAGGTGCAATGCTATCCTGACGAGAGACAGGGGTGTATACACTAAGTATTTCCCAGCGTTGGCCGGGTATGAACATTGTCTCAAGGAATCACTCGCCTGATTTATGGCTCCCTTGCCGAGGCTATGGCCAAAAAATCTGTTGATTCCTGCCTCACACCTTACGCCAGTTATTGTTTCCATTTTATTCCATGTTGATGGAACCGTAAAAAGTCCGTCCATGGACTTTTTACTCACGGGAACCGAAAAGTGTGATTTTCAGTTTTCTTACAAATCAAGGGGTTGCAAGGCACCCCATTGATTTGCGTGCCCCTCCACGGGCACGATGACGACTTTTACAAAGTCATCAATGTTCAACGTTCATCTTTAATTGGTTTTAGGGCCGTAGAGTGTTAAGGTCCTTTTGCCTCCTAACGTCGCTTTGATCGCCTACGGCTGATTTTTTCCCGAGAGAAATTAACTTACTTTTTTACCAGCTATCCATGCGCGGCAGCGATTATTCCCTTTGATGAATGGCAACGGACAGAGGAAGCGAAAGATATCCTAGAGCATGTTTACCTCGCAGGAATCATCAAAGAACGTAAAAAAAGCGCAGCAACAATAGATCTTAATGACTTGTTGAATGCAGAGGGATTGACCCGTGGTGACCTGGAAAGTTAAACTTATTCCCGCTGGTAAAAAAGTAAAAACTATCCGATTAATCTGTGGAGCACAATCGGTATATGTTCCGAAAACAGCTCGAAATCTTTGTCTAAAGTGTATATGGAAAGCTTGTTTCTGTTGGCCATGGCACAAATCAGAAAACCCGTATTTGAGCCTTGTATGCCTTTTGAACGGCAACGATTAAAATACATTGCTGCAGTGACATAATCTTCGGTGACGGCTGGAAGATCCGGAAAGCTCTCAAGATGTTTCTGAAGTTTCTTAAACTGAGATTCACTGCGAATACCCGAAAGGATCTCCTGCCGTATCGGCCCGATCATTTGGACACGGTGGTCCTGAATCATGAGTCGCAATTCCTGGACTGCAGCAGGGGATTCCCGGCTGTCGCGTCTTAACGCCAGGGACCATACGCTGGTATCCGCTATGATCTTCACGACTGCCGTCTCTGGCTTTTATAATCATATTCCGGATCGTATTCCACGGTTCCGAACGTCGAGAGAATCTTTTCCTGCTCCAAATTTTGTATGTATTCCATCAGCGCTTTTGAGACGGCGGATTTCTTTGTCTTATGGCCTCCCAGTCTGACAGCCTTTTGAATAAGTTCGTCGTCGATTTGTAAATTTGTCGCCATTACGCTCACCTCCCTAATAATCACACATTATATTACACATAATCATGTGTGGGATCAAGACAATATTTTTGAGCTCGAAACCGTTTCATCCTTCATCCAAATATTTATTCTCTCGTCCGTTCACTTCGTTCGTTTCCATCCATAAATGGCCTTTTTTCGCAATCTCCCGCCTATGACGGGACAGGTCCGCGTCAATCGACGGGATTCCTTGTGTGCGACGTACCACAGTACGTCTCCGTGCAATCCCTTGATTTCTTCCGCTCAGAGTCCGGGATCTTCGACTTGATCTTGCAAAAAGATCCTCAATTCCGGGTCGGAAACTCACCAGAGTCCAGTTTCTATTTGTGGATGGACACTAGACACAAGTTCACTCGGGACACAGAGTTCTCGGAGAAAGACCTTTTTCTCTTTTTGGTTTTAAGCCCTGCGAGCCCTGCGGCTCTGCGAGAGATGCTGAAAGAACGGATTTGCTCATACCCCTAATCGAAAGATGAGAAGGGAGAGGCTGGAAGTGGGGCGGA
>CAYUCJ010000491.1:0-2386 GCA_964443285.1 uncultured Desulfobacteraceae bacterium
ATTTGAAAAAGATTGTCAGGTTCGGTTCCTCTTCGTTCCCGACAGGTTGCCGCTTATGGCATAAACCAGCTTCTGGCGAAGTCGCGGCAAAAGATTGTCCTGACAATCAAATAAATATATCTCCGACCCTTGATGATTGTCAATTCTTTTCATCTTTTTCCTTGCCACGAAAAGCGGTTTTTGTTAATGGATCTGGATGGTTGCCTGTCCATGGGAACAGCTGAAAACAAGACCGCAACTTTGCCGTCCCCTGACCTCTCTTAAAGGCGTCGGGGCCAAACGAGCTGAACAGCTGGCCGCAAAGGGATTGCTGACCCTTCTGGATCTCCTCTATTTCCTCCCCACAAGATATGAAGACCGCACCTGCATCCTGCCCGTATTTGAGGCCCGCCAAGGCGATCGCATCTGGGTAAGGGGCAAAGCGCTCGGTGCACGGGAAGCCTTTTTCCCGAAAAGCCGAAAAAAGATTTTCAAGGCCGTTATTGAAGACCGATCAGGTCAGGTGGTCCTGCTTTGGTTCCATTACAAGAAGGGGTATCTCCTCGATCTCATCCAGAAGGGCAGAGAACTCATGGCTTTCGGGGAGATCCGGGAAAAGGGCGCGGAAAGGCAGATCATCCACCCTGAAATCAGGCCCGTAACACCGGGAGATCATGGGGATGACCTGTGCATCTTTCCCCTTTACCCGGTTGTGGACGGGATCCCGCCCCGGACCTTGAGGTCTTTGATTTCCATGGCTCTGGAACAGTGCGCCGACTACCTTGAAGACCCCCTCCCTCGCAGTATGATAGAGCGCCGACGCCTCCCGGATCTCAGGGAGGCCCTGAAGGGATTGCACGGGCCTCCACATAAAAGCGACATGGAAAGGCTTGAAACCAGGAAGTCACCTTTTCATCAAAGGCTGGCTTTTGATCTTCACCTCAAGACACTCCTCAATCTGGAATTCCGGAAAAGGGTCCGAAGGCACCAGAAATGTCAGCCGCTTGCCGTGCCTGAAGACCTTATAGAACGGTTGGACAGGGCTCTGCCCTTCTCCCTGACCAAAGACCAGGCGGATGCGGTGAAAGCCATTATTTCTGATCTCAGGAGCGGGCGTCCCATGAGCCGCCTGGTTCACGGGGATGTGGGATGCGGCAAAACCGTTGTGGCCGCCGTTGCGGCCTACCTGGTCGTTGGGAACGGAAAACAGGTGGCCCTCATGGCCCCCACTCAGGTCCTGGCGGCACAGCACCACGACTTCATTCTGAGCCTTCCCAAGAAAATGGGTTTCCGGGCCGCCCTGCTCACCGGAGCAATGAAGCCCGCGGATCGACTTGAGCTTTACGACCGGATCGAAAGGGGTCTTGTCAATGTCGTCATCGGAACCCAGGCGCTTATCCAGGGGCCCTTGAACTTTGCGGATCTGGGCCTGGCCATCGTTGACGAACAGCACCGCTTTGGTGTCAGGCAGCGATCGCTCCTGGACAACAAGGGAGAACACCCGCATCTCCTGGTCATGTCGGCCACGCCCATCCCCAGGACCCTGGCCATGACTTTTTACGGAGACATGGACATTTCGAGCATCCGGGAATATCCCACGGGTCATCTCCCGGTCATCACCCGTCTCGTTTCGAAAAAACAGAAGAGGCGGGTTTACGAGATCCTGAAAAAGAGAATGGCGGACGGGGAACAGGCCATGGTGATCTGCCCTGTCATCGAGGACTCAGAGGATGAAGGCGTGAGAAGTGCCTTGGAGATGGCGAAAAGGTTGGCAGCCCTCTTCACGCCCCCCTTCCGCGTAGAGGTCATCCACGGCCGCATGGCCGGCGAGAAGAAAAACGAAATTATGGATGAATTCAGGAAGGGACACATCCAGCTCCTCGTGGGAACAACCGTGGTGGAAGTGGGGATCGACGCCCCCGGAGCAACGGTCATGGTTGTGGAACAGCCGGAGCTTTTCGGCCTGGCCCAGCTCCACCAGTTGCGCGGGAGGGTCGGCCGCGGCAAAATCCAGGGGCTCTGCATGCTCATGCTTTCTGAAAACACCGGTGATCCCGCCAGGGAAAGGCTTGATCTCCTCACCCGGACCAGCGACGGGTTCTTGATCGCCCAAAGGGATCTCGAGATGAGGGGGCAGGGCCGGCTCATGGGCGTGAACCAGGCCGGGACCGGCGAATGGAGCCATTGGGCTGCGCTGAGCGATCCTGAACTTCTCATGGCCGCCAGGGAGGAAGCCATACGGATTGTCGACGAGGACCCGGACCTCTCACTCGCAACCAGCCGGCCACTCAGGGGCCTGATCGAGCGGGAGTGGAAACGGCCGTTGGACCACTGATCTATTAGGTAATTGGATTTGGAGACATTCCTGATCACCAACAAGTCGAAGATCCCGGACTTTGAGCGGGGG
>CAYUCJ010000492.1:0-2383 GCA_964443285.1 uncultured Desulfobacteraceae bacterium
GCAAGGGTCGACAAAATAACAACAGCAATTGTCTATCTCGCGATCCTTACCCTTTTTGGTCTTTCCTTTTTCTGTCTTCTTTTCCATAACGTCACCTCTCTCTTGACGGAATCCTGGAAAGTTCCTGAAACAATAGGCCTTCCGAATTCCGAACCCATCTGAGAAAACGGTTCGATTCCAGGAGCAGGATCAGTTCTTAGAATCATGAGGTTGGTTAACCAGGTTGAGCATGTGTCGAACAGCCACCCCGAATAACCTCATGTGCTAAAAATAAGTACTATTCCCATGGGGTGCAACCGTGGATCAGGGCTGGGCCGAATGCTTTCGGGGGCACCTTCGGTTTCAAATCGTTTATCGAGGTGCTCGAGGACCGACCCGCGCAAAGATTAGGCCCGGGAAATCAGGGAATGAGAGGGGGATCATGCAGGGGCTCATTGGATACCCAGGAAGGTCTTCACCTTCATCATTTTCTTATCTATTTCCGCCTGTCTTTTGATCATGATGCGCTGGGCCGCAGGAGGGCCGGCTCCATGCATGGACTCGATCAGATAACCCACGGCACCGGCGCCGGCCACCAGGTTTTCTATCAGCCGCAGGACTTTCATGCGGTCGACCGTTTCATATTCCGGGTTGGAAGCCAGGTATTTTCGAATATATTTTCCAGTCAACGGATCTTCAAGATCGGCGGCGGAAGGCATTGTACCGAGCAACCCTCCGGCGACATCCGTTGCCAGTCGAGCCAGTTCGTAGGGAAAGCGGGTGACGTTTAACTTGCAGACATTGGCGAGCAGCATGTTGACCTGAAAATTCCCGGCCGCTGTTCGCTCCCCGGTGGCAGAACAGGCAATACCGCAGGAATAGATCGTTTCATTGAGATGAATCATTTCCACGAGCTTGTCGTTGATGTGACCGGCTTTGTGCACGCCGTTCATGCGTGCTATCAAAGCGGTTGCACCTATGAGAACATCGCCGACGCCCACCTTGCATCCACCGTAACTCTGGCGGTGGTACGAGGCAAAACGTTCCACAAGGGTCCCGGAGAAGTCTATTTCACCGTTGAGGAACACGCGCTCCTTGGGTACGAACACATCCTCGAAAACGGTCATGACTTCCTGGCCGCCGTAAATGGGATTGCCCACATCCAATCTGTATTCTTCCAGCTTGCGCGTATCACTGCTCTGGCGGCCATAGATGTAACGGATGCCTTCGGCATCGGTGGGCAATGCACAGCACACGGCCCAGCGCTCTTCCCCCGGCCGCATGGTCAGCGTCGGCATGACCAGAATTTCATGGGAGTTGAGCATGCCGGTCTGGTGCAGTTTCGCCCCTGAAATGACCACGCCATCACGGCGCTGTTCTTTAACCCTCAGAAAAAGGTCAAGGTCGTGTTGCTCCACCGGGCGTTTACCGCGATCCCCCTTCGGATCTGTCATGGCCCCATCGACGACGAGATCTTCCTTCTGAATCCACTTCCAATAATCCTTGAATCGCTTGTGGTAATTCGTGCCGTGTTTTTCATCGCATTCATAAGTGGTGCTGAATATGGCGTTCGCCGCATCGAGACCGACACAACGCTGAAAGCAGCAACCTGTCTGCACCCCGCAATACCTCTGCATCTTCACTTTGTTTACCAGATCATCAGTAGACTGATGCAGATGCGTGAAGCGGTTTACCACATCCTTACACAATGGGGACTCCACGCAAAACAGGGTTTTTGTTTCCTTGTCGTGAGCCGCGTCATAGGTAAACGCCACGGCATTTTGAGAGGGTTCCACCAAACCATGTACCGTTGGATCCCCGATTGTTTCACCTAGGACGTGGGCCTTGAGCCCAAGGGATTTGATGGATTTTCGATAGGCTTCGCCCGTTTTCATTGCCATTTTCTCTCCTTTTTCCAGGTCCTGTCATTCGATGAATGCCGCAATTTTTCCTATAACCTTATGAATCCCGAATCGTCGGAATTGTGTTGGAAACGGACTCATGCCAAAATCTGTTTTCAGATGAGCATCCGTTAGAAGCTCTTGTAAATCCTTGCGAGAGGTTTTCCGGGGGCCTTGAGTTCCAGGTCGTTGAAATACCCGTACGGCGTCTGCAGCATTTCACACCCGGCGTCGTGAAGACGGTTCTGTGCGCGATCCAGGAGGGCCTTGGCCGGCGAGGGATCAGCCTTTTCTTCGGCCAGATGTGAAAAAGAGTGGAGAATGATCCGCCGGATTTCCCATTTCCGGGCCAGCCATTTGGCATTTTTTACCAGTTTCGTCTCGGCCGAACTTCCCGCCTCCACATCACCGGGCTCCACGTGAATAAACGCCACCACCACCTTTTCGTGTTCTTCGGCAGTTGGTTGAGGTGCGTCTTCCTGGGTCTGCATGGTGGGTTTCCA
>CAYUCJ010000493.1:0-2378 GCA_964443285.1 uncultured Desulfobacteraceae bacterium
TCCGGGCCACTGCGGCCGCAACAACGGCCTGGCCGAGGGAAATGCCGCCGTCATTGGTGGGGACAAGTTGATGGGAAAAGACCTGAAAATTGCTTTCCTTGAGACCGTGAATCAGGCCGGTCAGAAGAATCGCGTTTTGAAATACGCCTCCGCTCAACGCCACACGGTTCAATCCCGTCTCCGCCCTGGTCTCTTCACAGAGTTCTTTGAAGAGCCGGATGAGGGTCAAGTGGAATCTGGCGCTGATGAGGGACGGTCTTACACCGTTTTCCATGTCACGTGCCACGCCGGCAATAATGGGGGCAGTGAGGATCTTCTGTACCTCTCCCCGGGTCCACTCGTAATCATAGGGCTTTTCCGTGCCGTTTTCTGCAGTCATCTCCAGCTCGATGGCCGCCTGGCCTTCATAGTGGACGTGGTTCCTTATCCCCGCAAGAGCAGCAACCCCGTCAAACAGGCGACCGAGACTCGAGGTGTTCGGGGCGTTGATGCCTTTTGAAATCATTTCAACCATCACCTCGATCTTGTGGCCTTCAATTTGTGTGAGAAGCGGAAGGTCCAGGTCCTTGAAGGCGTGACCGAAGGCGTTGTACAGATAGCTGATGGCCATTCGCCATGGCTCTTTGATCGCGGCCTCGCCGCCGGGCATGGGGACATAGTCCAGGTGTGCCTTTCGTGTGAAACAGTGGTGGTCGGCGAGAAGGACCTCGCCGCCCCAAACGGCACCGTCGCTTCCAAAACCCGTGCCATCGAGGGAAAGGCCGATAACCGGGCCCTCCAGAAGGTTCTCGGCCATGCAACTCACGATGTGCGCGTGATGGTGCTGCACCTGAACTTTCTCAATGCCCTGTTGTTCCAATGCATACCGGGTGCTGAGGTAGTCCGGGTGGCCATCATGGGCGAGGATTTCCGGTTCGATATGTAGGATGCGTTTCATGTGTTCAATGGTTGAACAAAAGAAATCGTAGGCCTCCAGATTTTCCAGATCACCAATGTGCTGGCTCAGGAAGGCCTTGTTCTCCCTGGTCAGACAAATGGTATTCTTGAGCTCCGCACCGCACGCGAGAATCCGGCCCATATCCTGCTTCAGGAAAACCGGTGTGGGCACATATCCCCTCGAACGGCGGATGAAGCGTGTAACACCGTCCGACCTTCTCACAATGGAATCATCACTTCTCAGGTAGATGTCCCGGTCGTGGATCAGGAAATAGTCCGCTATCCCGGAAAGTCTTAGAAAGGCATCGTCATTGTCAATGGCAATGGGTTCTTCACTCATGTTCCCGCTGGTCATGACCAGTGCTGTAAAGCCGCAGTGCAGAAGAAGGTAGTGCAGAGGCGTGTAAGGCAGCATGGCACCGAAAGTCCTGTTCCGCGGCGCCACCTGTTCAGAAATGGGATGGAATTCTCTCTTTTCAAGGAGGACAATAGGGCGCTGATGGGAAGTGAGAAGGGGCTCATCTGCTTCTTCAACAATGGCATACCTTCGTATATCATCTGTGGTCAAAGACATGAGAGCAAGCGGCTTTTCTCCGCGATGTTTTCTTTTCCTCAGACGCAAAACCGCTTGATCGTTTTCAGCGTCTGCCGCCAAGTGAAAACCGCCAATACCCTTGATGGCCAGGATATGCCCCTCCCTTAAGAGCAGGGCCGCTTTTCGGATGGGGTCTTTGCTGGTAATTTTTTTCCTTCTGCTATCATGCAACGTCACACGGGGACCGCATTGGGCACAAGCGTTCGGCTGGGCATGGAACCTCCTGTTTCCCGGGTCATCGTATTCGGCCTGACATTCCCGGCACATGCGGAAGGATTTCATGGAGGTATGAGGGCGGTCATAAGGAACGTCATCGATGATGGTGTATCTCGGGCCACAGTTCGTGCAGTTAATGAAAGGATAACGATAGCGACGATCGGAAGGATCAAGAAGCTCGTCCAGGCAGTCCTCGCATATACACACGTCCGGCGATATGAGGGTTGATTTTTCCTCGGTGCCCCGGCTTTTTTTTATGGAAAATGCGCTTCGTCCCGTCACCCTTTCAGGGTACTCGGAAACGCTGGTAATGCGGGCAAGAGGGGGAGCTTTTTCGTAGAGCCCCTTTTCAAAGGCTTCAATATCCTTCTCGATCCCTTCAAGGAGGATGGTCACCCCTGATGAGGTGTTGGCGACTTCTCCCCTTATTCCATGTTCGCCGGCCAGCCGATAGACAAAGGGCCTGAAGCCCACGCCCTGGACGATGCCTTCTACCTCCAGTCTTTTGGCCGTATGGTTATTCACAAAATCCACCCACGGGAAACGGACTCCTGAAAGAGCACGGTTCACTTTCATGTGCTTTCTCATAGTGCACTTGGCAACTCACTTCCACATGGACGACTATTTGGGG
>CAYUCJ010000494.1:0-2375 GCA_964443285.1 uncultured Desulfobacteraceae bacterium
TGGATGACATCGCAGCCGGCGGGTATGCCTGGGTTTGCATTGAACTCATTCACTTCTTGATGACTTTGTAAAAAGTCATCATCGTGCCCATGGACGGGCACACAAATCAATGGGGTGTCTTGCAATGCGTTGATTTGTACGGAAACCGAAAATCACACTTTTCGGTTTCCGTGAGTAAAAGGTCCTGAGGACCGGACTTTTTACGATTCCATCACTTTAAGATTATATCCATTGTGGAATTAATTACAGGAGCGTTGACGGACTTTGGGCAAGACACCTTTCCGCTGTGAAATCATCACCATCGGGAACGAGCTCATATCAGGCAGGACCCTGGATCTCAATGCCTGGTACGCTGCTGACAAACTCACGTCCTTAGGTCTCCAGGTCACACGTATGACTTCCGTGGGGGACAACTGTGAGCTGGTGTCCCAGGCCCTTGAAAATGCACTGAAAATTTCCGAGTTCATCATCGTAACCGGTGGGCTCGGTTCCACGGATGATGATCTGACCAATGAAATCGTGGCCACGATCCTGAACCGCCCGTTGTGCCTGGACAGGGAGATGCTCGAATTGATCAGGCGTCACTCGAGCATGCAGGGAATAGCCATGAACCCTTTCCTGGAAAAAATGGCCTGGCTGCCGGAAGGATCCAAGAGGCTGAGCCCGGAAGGGCGAGCATGCGGCTTCTCTCTGGTGGAAAATGAGGTGAGGCTCTATTTTCTCCCCGGGGTTCCCGATCAGATGCGCTACCTCATGGATCGCGTCGTCATACCGGAAATCCGCTCTCAGTGTGAAAGGCTTCCCGTAACCAGGGAGCTTACCCTGAAAGTTTTTGGATTGAGTGAACCTCGCATCGCTGAGATTTTTCAGGATCTGCGTGGCCGGACCGGGGACGCCCTGCTGGGATTTTATCCCCATTTTCCTGAAAACCACATCACCGTCACTCTCACAGACAGGGACCACCATGTGGTGGCCCGTGAAATGGAAAAGATAGAAAAGGCCATCAGGGACAAGATCGGCCCTTTCATTTTTGCCACCAGCAACGGTTCCATGGCTGAGGAGGTCGGCCGGTTGTTGAAGCGGCGAAAATGGACCGTTTCGGTGGCCGAGTCCTGCACCGGCGGCCTTGTGGGACACCTTCTCACCTCCGTTCCCGGGAGCTCCTCCTACTTCCTGGGGGGCATCATATCCTACGACAACCGGATCAAGATCGACACATTGGGTGTGAAGCCCGGGACCCTGAAGAGCGCCGGCGCTGTGAGCAATCAAACGGTCAGGGAAATGGCCCAGGGCGTCCGACACAGGCTGAAGACAGACCTGGGCATCGCCGTCTCGGGCATAGCCGGCCCCGAAGGGGGGAGCCGGGAAAAGCCGGTGGGCACGGTGCACCTGGGATTGGCAACGGTTGAAGAGACCTTTGTGAAAGAATATCGCTTTATGGGAAACCGCCAACAGATCAAACGTGTCAGCGCCATGATGGCCCTGGATTGGCTGAGGAGATACTGTAATGGAGATCCGTTCCTTCCTGGCGTTTGAACTGCCGCGGCAGATAAAGGATATTGTTTTCCGGGTCTCGGCTGAAATGAGGGGTTTGCTTCCCGAGGCCCGCTGGGTCAGTGCCAAGCAGATTCACCTCACGGTGGTTTTCCTGGGACAGATACCGGAATCTTCCCTCGGGGGAATCGCTGATGTTGCCAAAACCGTTTGCGATCGGTATGATTACTTCGAAATCGCCCTGAAAGGTGCGGGGGTCTTTTCCGGCCATCGCAATCCGCGCGTTTTGTGGTTGGGGCTCCAGGGCGAACTGGAGCGAATGGGGTACTTCAGAAACGGACTTCAGAAGAGGCTCGCGCCTTTCGGTATCAGGGAAGAAAACAGGAAATTTCGACCACACCTGACGTTATGCCGATTTAGAAAAGGGGCCAAGGGCGGCCCTCCGCTGGCGAAGATTCTAGATGGCTATCGCCAGATTTCGAGCCCCTTTTGCAGGCTGAGGGCCCTTTCCCTCTTTAAGAGTGATCTGACCCCGAAGGGTTCGATCTATACCCGGCTCATGGCATGGCCACTCGCGGGTAACGTACAGGAATAACTTACGGTTCTTAGAAGCATCACCACATCTCCAAGGGGGTTGACTGAATGGACAGAGAAAAAGCAGTAGAGCAGGCCATTTCGCAAATTGAACGCCAATTCGGCAGGGGTTCCATCATGAAGATGGGAGATGATACGGCGCTGGATATCCCCGCCATTTCCACAGGATCCCTTTCCCTCGATTTGGCACTGGGTGTGGGAGGAGTCCCCAGGGGCAGGGTGGTGGAGATTTATGGGCCTGAATCCTCGGGCAAGACGACCCTCGCTCTCCATATTGCCGCTGAGGC
>CAYUCJ010000495.1:0-2367 GCA_964443285.1 uncultured Desulfobacteraceae bacterium
ACCTGTGTAAAGCTCTCTTCCTCTTCCAGGTCATTGATCACATCTTTTAATTTGACTTCACCGGCATTGAGCATGTCCCCCAGTTCGATGATATATTCAATGCCGATGGAACAGTCCAAAAGCGACTTCAATGCCTCCTTTTCACCTGCCTCAATCCGCTTGGCAATTTCGACTTCTCCCTCCCGGGTAAGCAAAGAAATGCAGCCCATCTCCTTCAAATACATCTTAACCGGGTCGGAAATCCTGGAAGCGGAATCCCCTATATCGACTCTAACCACTTCCTTTTCTTCGAGTTTCAGTTGATCTCGTTTTTTCATCCTCCTGGATAGCTCGATTTTTTCCTTCGCCGCCTCATCGATGACCATAATATCCAGATCTTCGAACATCATCATCAGATCATCGATGCCCTCTTCAGATGCAGCTATTTCCTGAGGTAGATCATCATTGAGCTCTTCAAAGGTGATGTAACCCTTATCTTTTCCGATATGGATGAGACGTTTAAGATTGACGAAATTAATATTCTTGCTCATAAAGAAACCTCCTATCCTTGCAAGGTGCCCAACGGACCCCTGACTTTCGGGCACCGTTCATGCGTTCAGTTTCAGGACAACTCTTCCGCCTTGCGTTTCAGCAGCCGGTTGAGATCTCGGATATCCCCCTGCTGTCGTGCTTCCCGGATGGATCGAGACAACGCTATCCGCCGGATCTTTTCCTCCAGTTCCCTGATGGCCAGATCCACCGTATTCTCCGTGAAGAAAGAGGGCATCAGCATGCCTTCCCTCAGTCTTTCTCGAGCCTTTTCGGACGCGAGTCGGGCCAGCATCTCCTCCACCTTGAAGGACCCCTCAGCAGCGCAGGACCGAAAAAAAAGTTCAACAATTTCAATGACCGAGGCGTCTGTGAGCAGGAGTCGCCACGAGGCGTCCCTGAGCCGCTGCGCGGCCTGCGGGTGGTGGATCAGGAGATTCAACAAGTGCAGGTCACGGCTGAAAGTATTTTTCACCCGGGGTTCATTGAGTTGGCTGGTTAATTCCTTTTTCCCCGTGGCTTCCGGACCGTGCCTGATAATCCTTTTCAGTTCCTGCCAAACGATATCTTCCTTGACGCCGAGCCTTTCAGAGAGTCGTCTGACATAGAGAGACTGTTGCGACGAATGGCGCAATTCACTCAGGGCCGGCAATATCTCTTTTATGACATCGACCTTCCCTTCTATGCTCCCATCCATCTCCGCAAGCCTGAGTTCCACATAAAAATCGAACACGGATCCGCTCTTCTGAATCAGGCTCATCAATGCGTTCACCCCTTCCGCATGGACGAAGCTGTCCGGGTCATGGCCCTCGGGGAGAACCACCGCCCTGGCCTTCAATCCCTCGTTCAAAAAGAGGGGAAGACTCTTCAGGGCCGCCATTTTGCCTGCCCTGTCGGAATCGAACACCACAACAGCTTCCGGGGCATACCCTTTCAGCCTGCGGACGTGTTCGGTCGTGAGAGCCGTCCCCAAGGTGGCCACTACGCCTTCAAGACCGTGCTTTCGCAAGGCCAGAAAATCCATGTAGCCTTCCACAATCAAAGCTCTCCCAGCCTTCCTGATGGCTCCCGACGCGTGATTCAGGCCGTAAAGGATAGAGCCTTTGTGAAAAACCGGGCTTTCCGGGGAATTGAGATATTTTGGCAGTGAATCATCCAGGACCCTGCCGCCGAAACCTACAATCTGTCCCCTCAGATTGGAAATCGGGAAAACGACACGGTTCCGGAATCTGTCATAATAACCACCTCTGTCCCTCTCAACCACCAGACCTGCCGCGGCAGCTGTTTTCAGATTTCCGAACTTCCCCGTCAGGAAATTTGCGAGCTTGTCCCAGCTTTCGGGCGCATACCCTAACCGGAAAAGAGAAATGATCTCTTTGGATATGGCCCGGCTTTGGAAATAGGCTCTCGCTCGTTTTCCCTGGGTTTCATCTTCAAGGGTCTTATGAAAAAACAGGCTCGCCTGCTCATTCACCTCAAAAAGGGCGTTCCTGTATTTCGACTTCCTTTTCTCATCGGGTGAAGAAGCTTCATCACTCAATGGGACGTTGTATCGCTCCGCCAGTTCCTTCACCGCTTCAGGAAAGGTTGTTCCGTGGTATTCCATCCAGAAGGCAAATACATCGCCGCCCCGCTTGCACCCAAAACAGTGAAAGATCTGTTTAGCCGGGTTGACGGTGAACGACGGCGCGCTTTCCGTGTGAAACGGGCACAGGCCAACATGGTTCAGACCGGCCTTCCGGAGTTGAACAACCTGGCCCACGAGTGCGACAATATCCGCCCTGCGCCTGATCTCTTCCTTGGTTGATTCGAAATAGCCCATTGCGTCCAGAAAAAAGA
>CAYUCJ010000496.1:0-2366 GCA_964443285.1 uncultured Desulfobacteraceae bacterium
CATCGAAAAGATAGCGCGTTAGTTAATAAAAGTATTGTAATATCATCATATTATGAGGAAACATCCTGTGAAATAATCTGGTTTCAGTACCTGCATCCTAAATTGCAGACTTTTTTCAGTTAAAAAAACCAGCTAATGACGCAACACCCATACTGCTGTTTTTCTCGGCCCGACGGCCAAGATAGTGTTGTCCTTGTGTGACATCTCGAACAATAAATTGCCGATTCTGTTTCTTTTTTGCTTTTCGTCCAGGGCATCTGAGATTTTATCCAAAAGTAATTTGTCAATATCTTCCCGCTTAGCTTCTCCAAATTTCTTCAAGTAGGAGATAATCATTTTTTTATAGTGCTCCTTATCAAATGCCCGCTGTCTAATGTAGTCCGCTTTATCTCCTGTTACAGCCGCAATTTTTGCTGATACAAAAAGGTTTGGACGGCGACCTTCAATAAGCTTCAATTTTTTAAGTCGCTTAAACTCTTGCTCGTTGATTTGATGGTGCTTTTGTACTTTGTCCAGTGACATCACATCCAACAGGTTCAAATCGGCCTTTTCTATCAAAAAGCGTGTGTAATTCTCGTCCAGGATTTTCCCGAAAAGCCGAACCCTGACTCGCTCGGATTCACTCAGATCATAGTCGGGCATGGGGAAAAACCTCTGCCTTTGTTTCTGAAACATACGCTTGATTCCACTACCGATAGTATCGATCATATTCAGGTTCACCATGGCCCCTGCCAGAAAAGGATTGCGGTACTTCTCTGGTGGTGCATCACGACGAATAACCTCTTCTACAGTACCTGGAATGAAATGCCCCAGATTAGTCACCAAAAGGGATTCGGACTCTTCAATTATATTGATTCTGCCTGCCTGTGTGTAGTCCTGGTGGGCAATGGCATTGTGAAGGGACTCCCGGATAACCCAGGTGTCGTATTGCGTGACTTCCACGGGGAAGAGGCCGGCATTGGGCATATAGCGGTAAGTAAGATTGCGGATTTTTGCAAATATTCGGCCTACCGCCAGAATAAGCGGAGGCCCAAAGTGTTCATAGTCCTTTTCTATGCCTTGCTCATTTCTCAGCACCCACGTTAATTGAGCGATTGCCGGTGAGAGATAGTGCCCGGACTCCTCCTTGCCAAGAAGCACAAGGGCTGTGTGAGTGATTTGTCCGTTAATACAGACCTTGGCTTTATTCAAAAATGTCAGGTCATCCCATTGGTCAAATTCTTTGACTCGCCCAGCCTGTTTTTCCACATACTGCTTTCTGGCAAACCGGATAGCCTCAGGGTCAAGATCATCCAATGTTGCGTTTCTGCAAATCTGAGCCGACCAGTCATAACCTCTGTTCTGATTCCTGATTTCTTCTATTTCCTGAATGTTTAGAGCGCTGATAGATTCTCCGTCTCTGCCGTAATAGTGTCCTTCCCAGGCAATGGGAATGCCTTGTGGAGCAGCAGGGATTTGGAACATGATAGCACGCCCCTCGGGCAGTAGAAGTTCATGGATTTCAATGAAGGTAATTCGGTTGGTGGTTTTGTTAGCTATTTCTGACTTCAAGCTATCCAGATCAGACCTATTTTGTCGATAATGAGTTCCGACAATTTTTCTGGTTTTATCTTCCACGCCAAAAATCAGCCAACCACAAGGTCTGCTTTTAAGATTAGCCTCATTTCCTAAGGCAGAAAAATATTTCCCCACTTTTCTGGAATCAAAATTGAGTTCGGCTTTCTTAAACTCTATCCATTCTGTTTCTGAAGGCAGCGAACGTAGTTCATCCAAAAGCGCCTTTAATTCGTCTACATCCATTATGGTTTCCAATGAATACTCAATGTTGAACGTATTTAACTTAAGTCGTCTAACACCTAGAACTACATAGAGATTTCCACCGTGATGCTTGTATCACAACCAAAAACATCGATCACTTTCACACAGGCGGTATACGCGCCTTTCTTTGGATATTTGTCATAGCCGAAGTCGCTGACCGTCTTTAAAGACCGGTCCTTTCTTGTGCGGTAATCCTGCCAGTGGTGCTCAAAGGGTTTGCCCTCGTGCCAGTCAAAGTCCACGGCCCAGAAGTCGATGAAGTCAAAACCGCTCTTGATGGCACGTTCTTTCAGGGTCTCCAGTTCCTTGCTGGGCACCTCTGCCAGACTGGGCAGGAACTTTGTGAGCTTGACATCAACCGTCCGCTTGCCGCCTTCCTTTCGGTATACAGCCGCTGCCTCAAGAACGGCCACCTCGAGAAACGGGGGCGGATTCGTCCTGTTCTTTTCCATGATCTCACGGGGAATGGGAATCAGTTTGATCTTGATCCCTTCCGCCGCCTCCAGCTCCAGGCAGACGAGGCGAAGGTCCATCTCAAATTCCCACGC
>CAYUCJ010000497.1:0-2362 GCA_964443285.1 uncultured Desulfobacteraceae bacterium
GATTTCGGCAGGGCCATTGATCTCATGCCTGATTCCGGAGAAGCCCGTTACAACAGAAGCATCACCTTGTTGAAGCAGGGACGGGCCTACCAGACGGCCCATGAGGATCTGACCCGGTTCATCCGGCTTCATCCGGACGAATTCAGGGGATATCTGAACAGGGGGATAACGCTGTCCAATATGGGAGATCAGGTGGCAGCACTTGAGGATTACGACCGGGCGGTTCAATTGGACCCCTCGGACGCTTCAGCGTATTTCAACCGTGGAAACAGCCGGCTTAAACTTGGGAAGACTTTCGATGCTATAGAGGACTATTCGCGGGCGCTGAGCCTGAACGCAGAGGAAAGGGACGCGTTTTACAACAGGGGCTTTGCCTTCGTCCAGGCCGGGGAGATGGAGAAGGCCCTGGAGGACTTCACCGCCGCCATTGATTTAAATCCTTTGGAGACGGGGGCCTACCTCAGGAGAGGGTGGATTTATGCCCAGACGGGGAACGCACCTCTCGCCGAAGAGGATTGGAAAGAGGCGCATCGGCTTGGAGATGAAAATGCCCAGGCCTATCTTGAGAGTTATGGTTATGCGCACGGTATGGATCCGGACCTCATTACGTGAAACGCTGTGGGCCTCAAAAAAAAAGACCGTCTCGGTCTTGATTTTGACGGCGGTCGCTTCTCTCTGCCTGCTTTCTTCCTGTGACGCCATCAAAACCAGCTTCAGGATCACCAAGGCAACGGTTAAAACCACCTACCGGATCACAAAAGGGACGGTAAAAGTGGCCTTTGGAACGGGGAAGGTGGTCTACAAGGTGGGAAAATTCACTTTTCACGTGGTCATGGCACCCCTTTCCTGGCCGTTGACCCGGCCCATTGATTCCATCAATGATTTGCCCCCAAAGGAGGCCATCAGGAAAGGCGAGGTCAAGAGGTCCCCCTACGTGGTCCATGGCAGGAAGTATGTGCCGTTTTCCATGAAAAAGGCCGCTGAATACCGGGAAAAGGGAATCGCTTCCTGGTACGGTAATGAGACTTTCAAAAAAAAAGGTGGACATATGACCGCCAATGGGGAAGCATTTAATCCGGACGGCCTCAATGCCGCACATAAGTATCTGCCCTTGCCCAGTTACGTACGTGTGACAAACCTTGAAAATGGGAGAAGCATTATCGTAAGGGTCAATGATCGGGGACCGTTTGTTGACGGCAGGATTATCGACCTGAGCGCCGGGGCGGCCAGAAGACTGGGTTTTTTCAGAAAGGGAACGGCAAGGGTACGCGTTGAGACGGTTCGGGTGGAGAGTTGAGGTGGCAAAAGGCAGGGAATTTGAGAGCCCTGAGGTTTTAGAAGAATTGGAACGGTTTATTGAGTCATGGAGCGACGGTGGAAACGAGGTCAAGGATAGCTTCCTAAGGATCAAGACGATTCTTCTTGAATTCCCAGGGACCACGCTTGATTTTCATTGCCGGCCGGGTGTGAGCTATTCCCTCCGTGCCTCTAAGGTTATTGGGAAATCGAGCCGCCTTTTTGCCCTGGTTGATGTGGTGGACGACGATCCTGAAGAAAGGTGGCTTTCGGTCTGCTTTTATGCGGATGCCGTGACCGATCCCGAAGGTGAGGGGAACCCGATCCCTGGAGGGATACTGGGGCGGGACGGCCACTGCTTTGATGTGTCCGGAGAAGACGCCGCATTACTCCCTTATTTGGAAGCCCGAATCAGGGAGGCCTATGAACATGCAGGGGATGGATCATAATCGAAGGGGAAAGGGAAACATGAAGGGATATGTGCAGGTCTATACGGGCGACGGTAAGGGCAAGACGACCGCTGCCCTGGGGCTCGCCGTGCGGGCGGCCGGGGCGGGACTGAAAACATTCATTGCCCAGTTTGTAAAAGGGATGAAGTACTGCGAACTGGACTGTCTGGGGAGGCTGTCCGATTCCATTACGGTCAAACAGTACGGTCGGGACTGCTTCATCTACAGGGAGCCCGCAGAAGAAGATATCCGTGCGGCTCGCGAGGGATTGGCAGAGGCCAGGGAGGTGATGGTTTCGGGGCAATATGACCTCATCATCCTGGACGAGGCGAACATCGCAACCTATTACCAACTTTTCTCCGTGGAGGATTTGCTGGATTTCATCGCAGCGAGACCCGAAGGGGTCGAGCTGGTGATTACAGGGAGAAGGGCGGACCCAAAGGTCATCGAGGCCGCTGATCTGGTCACGGAGATGAAAGAGATCAAGCACTACTATCAGCAGGGGGTCCAGGCACGGGACGGGATCGAGAAGTAGGCCAGGCGGGCTCCTTGCTGGTTTAGAGATTCTGCATAAGCGTTGACAACAGAGGATTGTATCGATAAAAATGAAGGGAAAT
>CAYUCJ010000498.1:0-2358 GCA_964443285.1 uncultured Desulfobacteraceae bacterium
GTCGTCGCTCCTCGGCGCCCCCGCTCAAAGTCCGGGATCTTCGACTTGCATCTGATACCTTTCTGGTGATCAGGAATATGGCCAAATCAAGCATCCAAGCGCATGATGCGCCAATTAGGCGTCGGATTTGGGCTACACCATAGTCAAAGTCTCCAGAGTCAGGAAAATATCATTGAACCCATTCGGGCTTTGGATTAAGATCACAGTGTGGAAGATTACAAGAAACGGCTGGCAAACATCCTTGCGGAAACAGGAGCCCTGTTTTTCGATCGCAATCTGATCTTGAAGGACGGCAGACCGACACCCTATTTTGTGAACATGGCCATGTTCAATACCGGCCGCCTGAGCTTGGAACTGGGCTCATTTTTCGCTGATATGATCGTTTCAAAGGGGCTGGTTGAAAAAACGGATATCCTCATGGGTCCTTCCTACAAGGGGAGTTCCATTGCCCTTTCCACCACCATCGCCCTTTGGAAAAATTATGGTCACGACATCCTCTTTGAGTACGACCGAAAAGAGGCCAAGACCCACGGTGAAGAAAGTGTTTCGGGGAGCCTTTTTGTGAACAGGGCCTTCTTTGACGGTTGCCGTATCTTTATTGTAGATGACGTGGCCACTTCCATGGGCACGAAATATGATCTCCTGAAAAAAATCAGCACCCATGCCCGGGATTCAAGAAGCGATTACCACATTACCGGGATCGGGATCGGAATCGACAGAGAGCAGACGACCGCAATTTACGATGAAGGCGGAAAAGTGGTCCCGGGAAAACGGGGCAGGGATGCCATAGGCGATTTTGTTGAAAAGAGCTCCGTTCCCGTCTACGCGGTCGCCGGGATCCGGGAAATAGTGGCGTTTCTTTACCGGCAGGAGGTCCCCCTCCTCGTAAACGGGGAAAGAAGACCGATGAATGGAGAGGTCAAGGCCGCGTTTGACGCCTATATGGAGACGTACGGGGTAACAGGGGAGGACAACCCTGGGACAAGAAAGGTCAAATGACGAACTTTTTCAGGGTGATTCTTGACTATTCGTTGCGTGAGAGGCGGTACCCGGTTTGAATCATGCTGCAGAGACCATAAGGAAGATCCTC
This sequence comes from uncultured Desulfobacteraceae bacterium, assembly GCA_964443285.1. Classification (GTDB taxonomy): domain Bacteria; phylum Desulfobacterota; class DSM-4660; order Desulfatiglandales; family Desulfatiglandaceae; genus CAYUCJ01. Next base: position 1,091 of record CAYUCJ010000498.1, read on the forward strand.
CTTCAGAGGAAAGCACGAAGGATTCACGGCGGAGGGAAATCTCTGCGTCATGCGGGCGTGCTTCTTCCCCTCCTGGAGAGGGAAGGGAACCTGCTTGTCCTTCTCACCAAGAGGACAAACCATGTGGAGCACCACAAGGGGCAGATTTCTTTTCCAGGGGGGGCTGTTGATAAGGGAGACGCCTCCTACCAGGAAACAGCCCTTCGGGAAACCCGGGAAGAAGTAGGCCTTTCGGAAGAATTCATCGACGTACTGGGACCTATTGATGACACCTTGACGCTTGTTTCCAGTTTCCTCATACATCCCTTTGTTGGAATCGTGAGGCCGGGGTGCGCCTATTCGCTTAATCCTGCGGAGGTGAAAAGGGTGTTGGAAGTCCCGCTCTCCGTGTTTCACCCTCGATACGCCACCATGAAGAACTACACCTTTGAGCACGAAGGGAAATCGTTTCAGGCGCCGGGGTACGCGCACGAGGGAAATGTGATCTGGGGGGCCACCGCCAGAATCATAGATAACTTCATGCAGATCCTGGGGGAGAAAATACCCTTGCCTCCCCCCAAGAAATAAGGTATACGTTTACGCATCGGGACGTGGCTCAGCCTGGTAGAGCACCGCGTTCGGGACGCGGGAGTCGCTGGTTCAAATCCAGTCGTCCCGACCATTTCACAATCTGATTTTCATAGTGATAAAAGGGATTTAGGCGTACTGTCTTTTTCCCTTTTATCGTTGTGGGGCACATTTGGGGCAGACACTTCTCACCCATTCCTCATTCTTCTTGTCCCAATGGTACATGATAACGATTTCGTCCCCTCGAAATTGGTTGCCGTTGACTTGATTTTCCATGATGTTTTCTCCTTTCCTGCGCTTGGTTGGGTCCAAAACACAAAAGGGGCCAGCCGATCGCGATGACCAATTGACCCCGTGGTTAATGTTGTTGGCGACTTTATGTTCGCCCGCTTCTATGCCTTAAATGATTTGTTCACCTACTTTCTCGGATGGGATGTGGTTTTCCATATGTATGGAAAGACTTCCCAGGGACGCCATTGTCATTTTTTTGGTAAATACTTTTATGGTGATGGTTGATCTTAAAAATGTTGCTGTGATTTTAGTACTTGATAGAATTTGAATATGGGTCTAAGATGGTGACATTATCGATTTAATTCAGCTTTTGAATCTTGAATGAGGTTGAATCGATTAAAGCTATGCGTGTGACCACTAGTGTCCGGTTGTTAATCGAACAAATTCAATTGGTTGGAAAACATACCCTC
>CAYUCJ010000499.1:0-2356 GCA_964443285.1 uncultured Desulfobacteraceae bacterium
TCACAGGCATGACAACCCATGCAGTCTTTCTTGTAAAAGGACAAAGAGACCTTTTCCATGTTTTCCTCCTCTACTTCATCATACCATTACTGTCTCTCACAGAATAGATATTGCACAAACAGGCCCTGAGATTCGTGGCCCCCATGGCCGGATCCATGCTCTCATGGCTGTTGTCCGTCAGGAGGTTGATATTGGATATATCCCAGCCATGCCCGGGATCCCTCATCTCCGGATACCACCACCCGTGTTCGGCCACGACCACCTTCGGATGGATACCGTCATTCAACTTGGCCCGCTCCCTGGCCTTTCCCCTTGGAGATTCAATACAGACCCAATCCCCATCCTCGATACCGCAATTCCTTGCCGTCTCCGGATGGATCTCGACTATGGGATCCGGGCGGATCTCCCTCAGCCAGGGCATCATCCGGTTCGCGGAGTGGAAGAAGGTCGGCGTGCGCAATCCGGCATTGAGGATATAGGGATAGCGATCCAGAAGTTCAGGTGTGGAAACCGGGCTTTCCGGAATCTCCGTGTACTTGGGCAGGGGATCGAATCCCCATTTCTCAAGAACGGTCGAATACAGTTCCACCTTTCCCGTGGGCGTGGAAAAACCCCTTTCACTGTATTTGTGGTACACCATTTCTCCCTGCAGGTATCCCTTTTCCTTGAATTCCTCCCAGGTCAACCCGGACGGTTCCAGCAGATAATCCAGGCCGTCTTCTACGGTCTCCCACCACTCCTGACCCATTTTCTTGCCAAGCTCCTGGAAAATCTTGTGGTCCTGCCAGGCTTCGCCGATCTCTACGCACTTCTGCCTGGCCACGACAAAGCCATGCCTTTTCCAGTTATCCGCCACATGGTTCTGCTCCAGCCACGTCCCTGCCGGCAGGAAGATATCGGCCAGTTCGGCAGTGGGTGTCATGAAGAGATCGATCACCGCGAGAAAATCGATTTTGTCAAGGGCATCGTACGCCTCCCGTGCATTCGCTCTCGTGGAGACGGGGTTGGTTCCGCAGAGCAGCCCGGCCTTCAACGGATAGGGCTTTTCGGTCAGGATCGCTTCCCAGGCGACCTTCGGCGTAATGAAGGCCACCCTGGCCCCCAGTTTGTAGCGATCACCGCCCAGCCTCTTGGCCCGCTGCTCTCGTGAGAGGTCCTTGTGGCGGGAAAACTCGGCCACCGTCCTCGTGGGGGGATTGACAAAGAGGACATTGCCGCCCCGGGTATCCAGGTTCCCCGTCGCCGCCATCAACCCTGTCATGGCACGGGTGCAATCCGTGCAGTTATTGGTCTGTTCCGTGGGTACCCCCCAGTGAATACAGGCCGGTTTGGTCTTGGCGTACATCCTCGCCGCCTTGCGGATCAGATTCTTGTCCACCCAGGTGATCTCTTCTACCTTTTCGATGGGGTATTCCTTGACCCTCTCCTTGAAAGCCTCCCACCCGTTGATGTGGTTTTCCACAAAATCCCTGTCATAAAGCTCTTCTTCAATGATCACCTGATGGAAACCCATGGCGAGGGCGCCGTCCGTCCCCGGACGAAGCTGGAGCCAGAGGTCCGCCTTGTTCGCCAGGAATCCCTTCCGGGGATCGATGACGATCAGTTTGGCCCCTTTCTTATAGGCCCTCCAAAAGCCCTCTCCCTTGTATTCGTCGGGGTTGGTCCATTGGGGATTGCAGGCCCACATCACAATGCATTTCGGGCCCCCGTCATAGTCACAGATGGGGAGATTCCCGACGGTGATCAGGGTCGATGCCACCCGCGATACATAGCACATATGCCCGGCCGTCAGGACATTTGGCGTCCCCAGCTGGTTGGCGAAACGGTAGAGATGGCTCTCGTAGTCACGGCCGGTCCCCTGACCGATGACAATGGACTCCGGACCGTACTCCGCGATCACCGCCTCGAATTTTTCCTTGATGGTATCCAGTGCCTCGTCCCAGCTGATCCGTTCCCACCCTTTTCCCGTTTTTTTCATGGGATGAAGAATCCTGTCGGGGTGATAGGCCAACTGGGTCACGGACAAACCCTTGCTGCAGAGGGTGCCGTGACTGAGAGGGGAATCCGGGTCACCCTCAACCTTGATGACCTTGCCGTCCCTGACATGCGCGATTACACCGCAGCCGCCGTGACACTGGCGGCACGCGGTACGGATCTTTAATGCCTCTCCCATTGCTATCCTCCTTGTGTGTCGGCAATCTCAGCGATATCCGAGATTCCATATTTCAGTACATTGACAAATCCCAGGATACACCGTGTATTCTTTTCCAAGACGGGCGCACCTCTCCCGAGGGTCTGGAGATCCAAAACCAGTCTCTCAATCTCGTCGATCTTTTTCTTCATTTCCAGAAGGGGG
>CAYUCJ010000500.1:0-2356 GCA_964443285.1 uncultured Desulfobacteraceae bacterium
CTAATCCGCCTTTGCCCTGAGAAAAGTCGGATAATCGAGATGGTCTTTGAAGAATCCCCGGTTCAACAGTCGTTTCTTTCCTGAAAGGCTATCTTCTTTGCCCGCCGGCGGGACCGGTTCTCCTCCCTTTCGCTGGAAGGTCGGGGTATCCAGATTCACGCCGTTCATCCTGACCGTCCACCCTTCCGAGGCCTCCGAAGGGCTCACCTCCCTTATCTTGACCACGTTGGCGGCCAGGCTTTCTACCGTTTCTCTGGGGATTTCTTTTTCAATACCTGTTGCTATTACCGTCACCTGCACCTCATCTCCGAGTGAATCATCAAATACGACACCCCAGAAAATCTCGGCGTCCGGATCGACTTCCTCTTTGATGTAGTTGGAGGCTTCATCAATTTCATCCATGGTCATGTCCGACGGCCCTGTGATGTTCATAAGCAGTCCCCTGGCGCCGCTGATGGAAATATCTTCCAGGAGAGGGCTGTTGACGGCCATCTGAGCGGCCTCTGCGGCACGGTTCTCTCCCCCCGCCCTGCCGGTACCCATGATGGCGGTTCCCATCTGCTCCATGACCTTCTTGACATCGGCAAAATCCAGATTGATGAAGCCCGTACTCAGGATGAGATCGGAGATTCCTTTTACCGCGTGCAACAGGACATTGTCCGCCCTGGCGATGAGGTCCTTGAAGGTGGTGCTGCGGCTCCCTATGGCCTTGAGCCTCTCGTTGGGAATAACGATGAGGGTATCTACGTCACGTTTGAGTTCCTCGATTCCTTCCATGGCCCTTCTCATCCGCTTATTGCCCTCAAATTTGAATGGTTTGGTGACCACTGCAACGGTCAAGGCGCCGCTCTCCTTACACTCCTTTGCTATGACCGGGGAGGACCCTGTACCGGTTCCTCCACCCATCCCTGCGGTTACGAAAACCATGTCGGCCCCTTCCACCGATTCCCTGATTTCGTTAACGGATTCTTCGGCAGCCTGTTTCCCGATTTCCGGGTCCGCTCCGGCTCCAAGGCCTTTGGTTATGGAACCACCCAATTGCAATTTGGCGGAGCATGAAGATCTGTCGAGGGCCTGGCTGTCCGTGTTGGCCACCAAAAAATCGACCCCTTTCAGTTTTGAGGTGATCATGTTGTTAATGGCATTGCCGCCTGCCCCGCCAACACCGACCACCTTTATTCTGGCATGGTACGTTTCCTTTTCCTCGATAAATTCGAACTTCATGACGTCCCTCCTCTCCTTGTTTGAATGTAACCACTCAGGCTGTTCTCTCCTCAACTCCAGCAAGGCAAACCCGAGTGGTTACGTTTGCATTAGATGACATCTTTAAACCACTTTTTCATCCGACTCATGACTTTGTTGAAAATGTTTCCATCCCTGATCCTGAACTTTTTCTTGCCCTTCCTCTGTTTGGACCCATAAATGACAAGTCCCACAGCAGTGGCATACATCGGCTTGTTCACCACCTCCACCAGCCCACTCATCCCTTCGGGAAATCCGATACGGGTCGGCGCATTAAAGACCTGCTCAGCCATCTCGGTAATCCCTTGCAGTTCCGAGGAGCCTCCGGTCACAACAATCCCGGAGCTGATCCTGTCGTAGTATCCCGAACGAATCAGTTCGCTGTTAATGATCGTGAATATCTCTTCAACGCGGGGTTCCAATATCTCGCCCAGGATCCGCTTTGAAAGAACGCGAGCCTTTCTTCCCGCCACGCCGGGCACCTCGATGGTCTCTTCTCTCCCTATGAGAGAAGAAAACCCGCATCCATACCTGATCTTGATCTTTTCAGCCTCCACCTTAGGCGTTCTCAACCCCACCGCAATATCATAGGTGAGGTTGTCACCCCCTAACGCTAGGACGGAGGTGTGCTTGATGGCCCCCCTGGAAAATACCGCCATGTCGGTGGTGCCGCCCCCAAAATCTATGAGGGCCACCCCAAGGTTGCGCTCCTCCGACGAAAGCACCGCTTCACTCGACGCCAGGGATTCAAGAACGATATCGCACACATCCAATCCCGCCCGATTCGCGCACTTGATAATATTCTGAGCAGACGTCACGGCGCCGGTGACGATGTGCACCTTTGCCTCGAGCCGGACACCCGACATGCCAAGCGGATCCACAATGCCGTCCTGTTCATCGACAATGTACTCCTGGACCAGTGTGTGTATTACCTCCCGATCCATCGGGATGGCCAGGGCACTTGCAGCTTCGATGACCCGTTCAAGATCCTTCTTTGTAACCTCCTTTTCCTTAAGGGCGATCACGCCGTGGCTGTTGAAACCTTTGATATGACCTCCTGCTATGCCCGCATATACGGAGCTTATTTCGCAGCCTGCCATGGTCTCAGCTTCCT
>CAYUCJ010000501.1:0-2348 GCA_964443285.1 uncultured Desulfobacteraceae bacterium
ACCCGGCACTCCCGAGCCACCCGGAACATTCCATCTGGAAGAGGGATTTCAAGGGAGCCTCAGGGCTTTTCGCCTTCACTTTCAAAGAAGGCTATCCCGAGGCAAAGCTGGCCGCCTTTGCGAATGCGCTTGATCTCTTTGGCCTTGGGTATAGCTGGGGCGGGTACAAGAGTCTTGTGACGGTCGCAAAATACAATCGCTCGTGCAGTTCAAGGTATCCTGATCAGACCATTGTGCGGCTCAATATCGGTCTGGAAGACCCCGGGGATCTGATGGAAGACCTCAAGAGAGGATTTGCAGCCTTGCAATGAGACGGATCAACTGGGTTCCGGCTTGTCCGGGGAAGGGTCCTCGGCCACTTCCCCTTTGAACACGTCGATAATGTCCTGTACGGGAGAAGGGAAGGCCTTCTTTGTTTCTCTGCCTGCCGTTCCGGTCTTGGGCGGAAACAAGCGCTTCTTGGATTCCGGAGGATTTGCGTTTCCCAGGAGATCAATCCGGACTTCACGGCCGAAAAACTCCTTGCAGTATGCGCGCAGTTGGTCCACCTTTTCGGTGTCGTCAAAGTAGGCAGCGGAAAAGGATTTGGCGCCCTTGCCCAACTCAAGGGTGTCTCTGGAGAGACTCCCGAAACCCCGTTCTTCCAGAACCTTGGACATGGGCCGGTTCCTGGAAGAGAGAAAAGCGAGAAATGCTTGCCATTCCCCCTCCCATGAAGTTTCTTTTTCCCCGGGAGACAATCGGGCCGTCTCTTTACGCTGCCAGTCCCCTGCCGGTTCGGAAAGACCGGGAACCCCGGGGCCCGGCGCAGCGGCATGAGTGCTTGAGAACCGTTTTTCCAGCACCTCCACTCTTTGGAGGAGTTCGTCAAAGGAGAGAAAATCCCCCAGCCGGCACAATTGAAGCAACGTGGTTTCAAGCAAAATCCGGGGGTTGGTTGTATACCGCAGCCTTTCTTCATTTTGAATGAGAAAACTCAATATGATCTGCAGCCTCTCCTGCCCCGCCTTTTCGGCCTGTTTTCCGACCCTTTCCCGGTCTGTCTGGGACAATTCCAGGAGGTGGTCCTCGTGGGTGATCAGGCTGATGAGAAGGTCTCTGAACTGCTGTACCAGGCTGCGATAGAATGCCTTGATGTCATAGCCGTAATCATAGATTTGCTCCACGATCTCCAGGCATTTCTTTTGATCCCCTTCAATGACGGACCGGGACGTCTCAAAAAGGACGTTCTGATCCACGATGCCCAGAATGTCGATCACCTGGCTGTCTTCCACTTCTTTTCCGGCAAAGGAGGTCACCTGGTCCAGCAGGCTTTCGGCATCTCTCATGCCTCCCTCGGCCTCCCGGGCAATGAGGGAAAGCCCTGTTTTGCTGATATGAATATCTTCCTGGGCGGCGATGTTTAAAAGGTGCTGAATGATCCGGGCGGCGGGAATGCGTTTGAAGTCGAAGCGCTGGCACCGGGAAAGAATCGTGATCGGAACCTTGTGAGCCTCGGTGGTTGCGAAAATGAATTTGACGTGTGGAGGTGGTTCTTCGAGGGTTTTCAGCAAAGCGTTGAAGGCGGGCAACGTCAACATGTGCACTTCATCAATGATGTAGACCCGATACCTGCTCGAAGAAGGCATGTAGTTGATGTTCTGACGAAGCTCCCTGATTTCGTCAATACCCCTGTTGGAAGCACCGTCGATTTCCTGCACATCCACGGATGAACCGACGGTAATCTCCTTGCACGACTGGCAGCTGTTGCAGGGATCGGCCGGATCGCCTGCTTCACAGTTGATGGCCTTGGCCAGAATTCGCGCCACTGATGTCTTGCCCACCCCTCTTGGACCGGCAAACAGGTAGGCGTGGGCGAGCCTCTCGGCCTTGATGGCATTGACCAGCGTCTGGGTGACATGTTCCTGGCCAATGACATCCTCAAAGCTTTGGGGACGCCACTTTCTCGCCAATACTTCGTAATAGGTCATAGGTGCGTGTTTTTTTTAAAAGAGTTACATGCATTTTTGATGACTTCCAACGAAGTCACCTAATTCACCGAAGCTCAGGAGGGGGCCTGGTATTTTAAGGATGGCGGAGAGAGAGGGATTCGAACCCTCGGTACCACGTTTGATGGTACACGCGATTTCCAGTCGCGCTCCTTCGGCCAGCTCGGACATCTCTCCACGACAACCCACCGTTCCTCGAGAGGAGGAGCAGGCCACACAAGATAGTTCCTATGTGGCGGCTTTGTCAAACCAAATTGGTTTTTTTGGCGGAGAGGGTGGGATTCGAACCCACGTGCCCCGCTATTAACGGGACAAGTCGATTTCGAGTCGACCCCGTTACGACCACTTCGGTACCTCTCC
>CAYUCJ010000502.1:0-2347 GCA_964443285.1 uncultured Desulfobacteraceae bacterium
TCGCTCACATCCGTGTCTCGGGCTGGATCGGGATCGGACTGCTGCTGGGCCTGGCGCTCGTGGCCCTTTTCAAGGATCGCATCAGGCAATCCCTCTTTCGCGACCCCGAAGCCTTCTACGCAAAGGCCTTCATGGCCTACATGGACCGTGAAAAAATGGGCCTGGCACTGGCCTTTATTATCCTGATGAGGACAGGGGAATCCATGCTTGCATCCATGGTGTCGCCCTTTTTAGTGGATCTGGGAATCAAGGTGCATTATGGCTGGATTTCAGGCGGAGTGGGCCTTCCGTTCTCCATTGTCGGGGCGATACTGGGGGGATGGTTCATTGCGCGCTATGGCCTTAGAAGGACCATCTGGCCATTTCTCCTGGCCCAAAATCTCACCAATCTTATCTATATGGCCCTGGCCTTTGTTCTCCAGAAATATGTTGTGCTGAACACCGGCGTCTTAACCCCAACGCCCATCGGTCCCTTCAACCTCTTCCTGGTGGCGTCGGTCCACGCCTTTGACCAGTTTGCGGGGGGACTGGGGACATCCGTCCTCATCACGTTCCTGATGAGGACCTGCCTTTCCGAGTTCAAGGCTGCGCACTATGCCATCGGCACAGGGCTGATGAATATCAGCGGGGTCCTTTCCGGGGTCATGAGCGGTTTCTTGGCCCAGTGGCTGGGCTATGGATGGTTCTTTGGAATCAGTTTTCTGGCTTCCATCCCCGGAATGGGGCTCCTTTTTCTGGTCCCCTTCCTGGGCGATGGAAAGCCATCCGAAAACGCTTCAGGAGCTTGAAGAATCGCTCTGATCAGTCTATTTATTCCATGACCAGGAAGGTCCCGGGATCCAGATTGACACTCGCGCCGCTTATGGTGGGGTGATCGTGATCTTTCAGCAGTCGGAGTGAAATACCCGAAGCCTTGGGTTGCATCTCTATGATAATACTGAAAAGATCATCCACATCATGACAAGGGTGGGGAATACCCCTTGCGTTCGTTTCCGTGATGTGCCTGTGGGAAAGGGCTGAAAACCAGACTTCGGTCTCAAAAGATCCCGCAATTTCCTTGAACTGCTCAAAAATCGTTCGAGGCGATGTCTGGAAATCCAGGCCGTCCACGATGAGGGCATCCGGGCTGAATCCCATGTTCTCCCTTAGATTGGAGAGGTTGGCCACCAGCCGCTTCATTGAAAAGCTCTGGTTGAGATAGGCAAGGATCAGCCTGTTGCGGTCGACGAGGTCACGCACCTCGCATTCTTCCTGCATTTCGAGGACCTTTACGAGGTCGTGCAAAATCACATCGTAATAGGAAATGACTTTATCCGGTGGTTCGTCCAGCGAGATGTGCACCAGTTTCGCCCCGTTGATGATCCGGTCAAAGGCGATGTGAATGAGACAGGCCGTTTTTCCGACCCCTGCCCTGGCGATAAGAACTCCAAGGTTTCCGGATCCGAGGCCCTTTTGGGATGATTTTTCCAGCAACGTCAGTGGGCTTACGGAAATAAATTCCTTCATATCTATTTTCCCCCCGTTGATTTCTCTTTGAATTGACGTTTCAAGTCTTCAGCCAAAGATTCAGGGACCTTGGCATATTTTGAAAACTCCATGGTGAATTCACCCTTCCCCTGGGTCAAGGAGCGCAGGGTCGTGGCGTATCCGAACATTTCCGCCAAGGGGACTTCGGCCTCGATCGTGCTGAAAACACCATCTTCCGCGGAACTCATGATCAGGCCCCTTCTCTGGTTGATGGAACCCATTGCATTTCCCTGAAACTCGCTCGGACATTCGATGGATACCTTCATCACGGGTTCGAGGATGACGGGTCTGGCCTTGCCGTACGCCTGCTTAAAGGCACCTATGGCCGCCTGGAAGAAGGCCCGATCAGAAGAATCAACGCTGTGGGCCTTGCCGTCATTTACCGTTACCTGCATGCCCACAACGGGAAATCCCAGCATGAGACCTTTCACAAGACAGGACTGGAATCCCTTATCCACGGCAGGGACGTATTCCGTGGGTATGGAACCCCCTTTCACCTCGTTCACGAAGGCATAGGGATCCGACTCCGAAGGCTGCATAAAGCCGGCAACCCTCCCAAACTGACCGGCGCCACCCGTCTGTTTCTTATGGGTGTAATCAAACGCAGCCATCTTGGTAATACTCTCCCTGTAGGCCACCTGTGGAATGCCGGTCGTCACTTCCGCACCGAACTCCCTTTTCATCCTCTCCACGTAGACATCCAGGTGCAGTTCCCCCATGCCCGAGATAATCGTCTCACCCGATTCCTCGTCCACGTGGCTACGAAAAGTGGGGTCCTCACGGGTAAAGCGGTTCAGTGCCTTGCTCATGTTGTCCTGGG
>CAYUCJ010000503.1:0-2344 GCA_964443285.1 uncultured Desulfobacteraceae bacterium
TTATGCCAGCTTCTTCCCGATATCGCGTCCGTATCCCTGTGCCATCTGCTTGCCGCCCCCAAGGGATGCGGACTTGAGCCTCAATGGATCACCCACCATATTCATCTTGAAAATATTCTTCATGGTGTTAAAGATACGGTCCGGGGCCTCACCGCTCCATCCGAAGGCTCCGAAGGAACCACCCACCTTGCCTTCCAGACCGGCCTTTTCTCCCAGGAACAGCAGTTTTTTCATAGGCTGCATCATTTCACCGTGATAGGTAGCGGACCCGAAGACATAGCCGTCATACCCCGCGAGGTCGGATTCCGTTTTGATGGTCGTGATATTCACGACTACCGCCTCTGCGCCCTCCATCCGGATGCCCTCAGCGACCAGATCCGCGATCTCTTCAGTCTCACCCGTCCTCGTCGCGTAGACCACCAATGCTTTCCCCATTCTACTCGTCTCCTTCTTCCACCTCAACATGTCCCTTGTGTTTGGTCCCGCACAAAGGGCATGTGATTTCGATTTCTTCCTCTTTGCCGATAAATTTTTTCCTCAACTTTTCCGGGCCGAGGAAACTGACGTCTCCACAAGCACACTCTGGACACTCGGCCCTCACATGGTATTTCTTTTCAGACATTGCAGACCTCCCTTTCTCCTCAGGCGTTCACCGCCTAAGAATCTCCCCCACCTGCTCAAACAAGGGATTCTGTCAGTAAAAAGTCCGGAAAACCGGACTTTTTACGATTCCATCAAATTTAAGACGTGAACCCCGAACCGAAAAACCTCAATGGTTACAGTCTGTCATCAGAACCCGTGACGCCGCATTCCGGGATGTAGCACGTGACATCGACAAATTCACACTTTTCCTTGCAGGACGGACACTCCTCCGGCGGTCTTTCATCCTCGAGGATATATCCGCATTTCTGGCATTTCCACTCTCCCATAAATATTCTCCCTATGAATTCTACCCCTTCCACAAACCGTGGAGGTTACAGTATGCCCGCGCGGTAACTTGGCCGGCATCGATTTTGAACGTGGCTTCCGGGGCGTCGCCCGGCTTCAGGAACTGAACGTAGGACTTCTCACCAGCCACGAGTTCGATCCACTCGATATAGTGTTTTTCCTCCATGGGATGAGCCACCTCCCCTACCTTTACCTTGTATCCGTCAGCGGTCTTTTCTACCACCGGTACGTGTTTTTCCTTGGCAGCATCGACGGTATTTTCCTTGAAGAGTTTCATGGGACTGCCACAGCAGACGAGTTCCCCTTCGCCCCCATGCATAACCATGACAATATTACCACACGCTTCACACTTGTAGACTTCCAGTTTCTCAGCCATCTTGTTTTCCTCCTCCATCTGTTTAAAGGTAACTTGAGCAGGACGATCCGCCCTAAAAGACTATATTCCTTCCACCTAAACCAACCCCTTCACCGCATCAAGAACGGCCCCATAATCGGGTTCCTCCGCCACTTCCTTCACAACCTCAACGTACCGGATAACGCCGTCTCCGTCCAGTACAAAAACCGCCCTGGCCAGCAGCCGAAGTTCTTTGATCAGTACCCCATAGGTTTGGCCGAAGGCCGCGTCTCGATGATCCGAAAGGGTGATCACCCGGTCAATACCGGCGGCCCCGCACCACCGTTTTTGCGCGAAGGGCAGGTCCATGCTGACCGTAATAACTACCACCTCATCACCCAGCCTGCCGGCCTCTTCATTGAATCTCCGCGTCTCCATGTCGCAGGTCGGTGTATCCAGTGACGGCACGGAAGCCACGATGCGGATCTTTTTATCAAATGATGAAAGGGCCACAGGCGCGAGGCCGTTGTCCAGAAGCTCCACATCGGGCGGCCTGTCACCCACCCGCAGGGCGGGACCCAGAAGTGTCAGGGGATTTCCCCTCATGGTAATAACACCGGTATGTTGTTCCATTGCAATCCTCTCCTTCAGACCCTAACGGCCCCATTCAGCAGAAATAATCATAAATCAGTAATTCTCACCCAGTAGCTCGAAATGCGCCTGTGGATGGTCACAGGCGGGGCAAGTGTCCGGCGCCTCGTACCCCACGTGCAGGTAGCCGCAGTTCCGGCATCTCCAGACCACTTCCTCACTGCGTTTGAAGACACGCCCGGTTTCGATATTGGCTGCCAGATCGTTGTACCGCTTTTCATGCTGTTTTTCAGCCACTGCAATGCTGCTGAAAGCCGAGGCAATTGCACCAAACCCCTCTTCTTTGGCCGTCGCTGCAAAACCGGGATACATCTCGGTCCATTCATAATGTTCACCGGCCGCAGCGGCTCCCAGGTTTTCCAGTGTCGATCCGATGACACCTGCTGGGAAAGTTGCGGAGATTTCCGCTTC
>CAYUCJ010000504.1:0-2342 GCA_964443285.1 uncultured Desulfobacteraceae bacterium
CGCCGAAAGCAACCGCCACCCCTTTTTTTCCCTCAAGACCTGGACAATCTTCACCGATGTCTTGTCGACGTCTATGCCCGTTAAGGGTCTCTGAAATCTGCGGTAAACCATGTCAGAAAGCGCACCTCTTCCAGTATCTGATGCCTTGGAAAAAAGTCATCATCGTGTCCGGGGACGGACTTCTGCCGATTCCATCAGTATCCGAAAGACATCGTCTCATTTATTGAACGGTTCCACAAAGGTCACCCTGTTGGCCTCCCGAAGGGTGGTCACGCCTGACAGGACCTTTTCCAACGCAGCCTGTCTCAAGAAAACGGTCCCTTTCCTGGAGGCCTTCTTTTTCAAGACGGATACCGGTTCCTTTCGAATAAACAATTCCCTCATGTCATCGTCCAATTCAATCAGTTCGATAATGGCCTGCCTTCCCAGAAAACCGGTTCCCTTGCAATGTTCACATCCATGGGCTTCAAAAAAAAGCCGACCACTGTACAAATGGTAGTCCAAGCCTGATTCAGTCAGCTGTTCTTCCGTGAGCTGAACTTCCTCTTTGCAGTGACAAAGTGTACGAAGAAGTCTCTGGGCCACGATGCAGTTGAGCGCCGCCATCAGGTTGTAAGGCTCAATGCCCATATGAATAAACCGATTGATTACTTCGAACGAACTGTTTGCATGAACCGTGGTGAAGACCAGGTGCCCGGTCAAGGCCGACTGGAGGGCGATCTGGGCCGTCTCCGGATCTCGGATTTCCCCCACCAGGATCTTATCGGGATCATGCCTCAGAATGGAGCGAAGTCCCCTGGCAAAAGTAAGTCCCTTTTTTTCATTTACGGGAATCTGGACCGTGCCCTTGACTTGATACTCGACCGGGTCCTCGATTGTGATGACTTTCGCTTCCTTGGTGTTCACCTCCGACAACGCCCTATAGATCGTCGTGGTCTTTCCGCTGCCCGTAGGACCGGTCATAAGGAACATCCCGTAAGGGGCACGAATAATTCTCCTGATTCTTAGAAGTTCCTCCGAAGGTAGGCCCATCCCCTCCAAACGGAAATCTCCCACTTCCGCCACAAGGCTTTCTCGATCCAGAATCCTGATCACCACATCCTCTCCAAAGATGGTGGGCAGGATAGAAACCCTGAAATCTATGTATCGATCCCTCAGCTTGAGCTTGAAGCGCCCATCCTGCGGTGTGCGTTTCTCAGAAATATCGAGCTCTGACATGACCTTGATCCTGGAGACAATAGGACTCTGATATTTCAGATCAAGCGGCTCGGTGGCCTGGTGCAACATCCCGTCGATACGGTACCTCAAGACCACCCCACGGTCAGAGGTCTCGATATGGATATCGCTGGCACGTTTGTTAATGGCGTCCAGGATGGTTGTGTCAACGAGTTTGACAATTGGACTTTCCTCCACTGAGACCTTTTCAATGCTCAGGATATCCTCTCCCTTTTCGCTCTCTCGAACAAGGGGGAGCCGCATGTCATCGGAGACCGATTCCAAGACAGTCTGGGAGGCTTCAATTTTCTTGAGGAGCTCGCGAATCTTCTTTTCGCTCGCAACAACTATGGAAACGTTTAGGTCAAGCACGGTTTCCAGGTCATCCATGGCCTTCAGAAAATCGCGCGGTTCGGCCATGGCGATGGCCAGTTTCTCCCCTGCTTTCTCGTAGGGGATGAACTGGTATTTCACCATCAGCTCAAGGGGAACGAGGTTAAGAAGCTCCGGATCCTTGATATCCCTGAGCCTCACATAGTCATACGAATGCTGAGCTGCAATGATTTTTGCCAGCTTTTCATCATCGATAAACCCTTCCTGGATGCAAATCTGCCCGATTCTCTGTCGGGTGATGTTCTTCTTTGAGTTGACATATCTGAGCTGTTCATGCGTCATGAAACCCAGCCGGATAGCCCAGTCACCCAGTCTCATTCTTTTATAGATCTGCGGTTTCATCTTTTTCTTGATCTTCCATTCATATGTCAAAATGAGGGCAGGCCGGTTTTCCGATGGCTGCACTCAGGAAATGGTGCCGGCCATCTGAAAAATCGGCATGTACATGGCCAGAACGATAAACCCTATCACCAGCCCCATAATTATCATGAGTGCCGGTTCAATGGCCGACGTTACGACCGCGAGCCTGCCGTCCACGTCGCTTTCATAAAATTCAGCCATATCCTCCAGGACTTCTTCAAGCGCCCCGCCGCTTTCCCCCGCCTCTATCATCCTGACGACGAGTGGTGGAATGGTTGTCGAACGCGAAAGAGATTCGGCGAAACCTTCTCCCTGTTCGAGGCGCGCATTCACTTTTTGAAGCTCCTGTCGCAGGTACTGGTTGTTCAAAGCTC
>CAYUCJ010000505.1:0-2339 GCA_964443285.1 uncultured Desulfobacteraceae bacterium
TGGCGGTCCTGCAGGCGCTGACGATGACCACATCTCTCATGATTTTTTCCTTTCGCTAAACTTTGATGGAATCCCAAAAAACCCGTCGCGGACTTCTAACGAAGTCGTGGCTCCAAAGAGCCAGGCAAACAGCATCTTCCAGAAGCTACGCTCCCTGCGCCTGACCCGCTTTCTGAGCCCGATGATGGCCTCTATATATCGGGAAGGTCCTTTCCAAGTCAAGTTGTAAGTGAGTCGTCTACCCCGCCTTTTTGGTCCTGGGCTGCTGGCTGTAACGTTTGTTGGCAGAAAGAATTCTCTTCCTCAGCCGAATCGAGCTTGGGGTTACCTCAACCATCTCATCTTCACGGATAAAGTGTATGGCACGCTCGAGGGTCATGGGTTTGACGGGCGAAAGGATGACATTTTCATCCTTTCCGGCAGCCCGCATATTGCTCAGTTTCTTTTCCTTGCAAGGGTTCACGTCGATATCTTTGTCCTTATTGTGTTCTCCCACGACCATTCCCTCATACACCGGATCGTTGGGCATAAGGAAAAGATGGCCCCTGGGCTCCAGGTTGTATAGAGCGTAGGCCACAGCATGACCCTGCCGGTCGGATACGATGGACCCGGTGAACCGGGAGGGGAATTCCCCTCGGTATTCGTCGTATCCCGCAAAAAGCGAGTTCATTATGCCCGCGCCCTTGGTGTCGGTGAGGAATTCATCCCGGTAGCCGATGAGGGAACGGGAAGGCAGTGAAAATTCCAGATGGACCCGCCCCTTGCCGTTATTGATGAGGTTGATCATCTTCGCCTTTCGGGTGGTCAGCTTTTCAGTTACAATACCAAGAAATTCCTCATTGCAGTCGATAAAAAGCTGTTCCATGGGTTCCAGTTTTTTGCCCTTTTCGTATTTGAAGATCACTTCCGGGCGGCCCACACAAAGCTCAAACCCCTCCCGCCGCATGGTTTCGATGAGGATGGCCATCTGAAACTCACCCCTGCCTTTGACCAGAAGACTCTCCCGGTCATCGGTTTCTTCCACTTTGATGGCGACATTTTTCAGCGTTTCCAGGAACAGCCGTTCCCGGATCTTGCTCGACTGGACAAACCGCCCTTCTTTTCCGGCAAAGGGCGAGGTGTTTATGGAAAAGCGCATGGAAACCGTCGGCTCGTCCACAGTGATGCGTTTCAATGTCCTGGGGGCTTCCTTTGTACAGATGGTATCCCCGATCTTGACATTCTCTATACCTGAAAGGACCACGATGTCACCGGGTTCCGCGGATGGCACCTCCTGCAGTCTGATTCCGTTGTACACCTGGAGTTGGGAAACCTTGAGGGGCAGCTGCTTATTCTGATCATTAATGCAGACCAGGCCGTCTTTGATACTCGGGCTGCCATTGAAGATCTTGCCGATGGCAAGCCTTCCCAGGTAGTCGGAGTAGCTCAGGTCGGAAACCAGCATCTGAAAGGGAGCATCCGGGTCGTGGGAAGGGGGAGGGATTTCCTTCAGAATCGTATCCATGAGGACATTAAGGTTTTCGGCCTCATCCTCCAGCGTTTTCCGGGCGGTTCCGTCACGCCCCACGGCATAGAGCAGAGGAAACTCCAACTGATCCTCAGCGGCTCCGAGCTCGATGAAAAGATCGTAAATCTGATCCAATACCTCATCCGGACGTGCATCCTTACGGTCTATCTTGTTGATTACAACAATGATGTTCAGCCTGGCTTCAAGGGCTTTTTTCAATACAAACCGGGTTTGAGGCAGGGGTCCCTCTGAGGCATCAACCAGGAGCAGAGCCCCGTCGGCCATGCTCAGCGCGCGTTCCACTTCACCGCCGAAATCCGCGTGACCTGGCGTGTCGATAATGTTGATCTTAACCCCATTCCAGGTAACGGAGCAATTCTTGGCAGCGATGGTAATGCCACGTTCCCGTTCGAGGTCCATGTTGTCCATGAGGCGCTCGTCGACGTCCTGCCCTGCCCTGAACAGGCCGCTCTGCTGAAACATGGCATCCACAAGCGTTGTCTTTCCGTGGTCAACGTGCGCTATGATGGCAATATTCCTTATCTGTTCATTCTTTTTCATTTTTCGACTTTCTTGATTCCTCGGGTTAATAACATCTGTGAAAATCCGGCGTTCGTGTCAGGTTTATTTTTTGGTTCTCTTTTCCTTGACAAATCGCTTCCCTTATCCTTTATTTGGCTTTGGAAAACACTTGGTTCCCTTGAGGGAGCCACGAAAATCAGGTCTTTCGAAACATTATAGACTACTAGTGAGGGAGAGGAATGTCAATCAATCCTATTGCCAGGGAACTCAACGAGATCATCGATCGAGGAAACTCTCACATCTATGAGAT
>CAYUCJ010000506.1:0-2331 GCA_964443285.1 uncultured Desulfobacteraceae bacterium
CCCCATTTTCGACATGATTGAAACCGTGGATTCCGTGAAACTCGCCCGTGAAATTAACAGGGTCTGCAAGAAAATGGAAAGAGTCATGCCGGTCCTGATTGAAATCAACAGCGGGGAAGAAGGACAGAAAGCGGGCGTATTCCCCTCCCAGGCTGCGTCGGTAATACGGGAAATCGCAACCCTTGAGCGGGTCAGGGTTCAAGGGCTCATGACCATGGGGCCTTTTACCGGAGACCCTGAGGAAGCGCGACCGTATTTCCGCATCACCAGAGAGCTTTTTGAAACGGTTAAAACCATGCAGATCCGTGGAGTGGACCTCCGCTATCTCTCCATGGGCATGTCAAACTCCTACAAGGTCGCCCTGGAAGAGGGCGCCAACCTGGTGCGGATCGGGACCAAGATTTTCGGCGAGCGTCATTATGGGTCGTAGAGGCGCGACATGAGTTATGCGGCAAAAGAGATGAAGCGCCTCATGGGGAAGGCTATCCACCATAACCGGATGATCCACGACGGGGACCACATTCTTGTCGCGGTTTCAGGCGGAAAAGACAGCCTGAGCCTTCTGTGGCTTCTCCGGGATCGGATCAGTCGGATTCCCATTGATTACCGGATTACGGCTGCTCACGTGGACCCGGGGTTCGGAGGCGATTCGACGGAAAAACTGGAAGTTTTTTTTGGGGACGAAGGTTTTGACTATCGGTTGATCCGGACACAGATTGGTCCAAAGGCCCATGGCCCGGAAAACCGGGAAAACCCCTGCTTCCTCTGTTCACGCATGAGGAGAAAGATCCTTTTTGAAATCGCTCGCGATCTCGGCTGCAATCTCATAGCCTTGGGACACCACAAGGATGATCTCATCGAGACTTTTTTCATGAATGCCTTCTATGGAGCTTCTCTCGGCACCATGCTGCCCGTCCAGCCCTTTTTTGACGGGGCGTTAACGGTTATAAGGCCCTTCTACATGCTGGATGAAAGGCTCGTGAAACGGTTTGTTCGCGACATGGATTGGCCGGAAATTTATCTGGGATGTCCCACGTCCGGATCTTCCAAAAGAGAGGAGATCAAGAAGATGCTTCATGGATTCTACCGGTCCAACAAGAAGATAAAAGGCAATATTTTTCACGCATTGCAGAATGTCAAACCCGAGTACCTGTTGGCACCCATAAAGTCTTGACCCTGAAAAGTGTTTTGCCTATAATCCCCACCGCGGAATGAAACGTTTTTTGCGAAACGACAGGAGGTCACAATGGATCTACCCAGAAAATTAGGTGTTGTAATGGTCATGCTGGCGCCGGCGTTTGTCCTTGGCGGTGCACTTTGGGCCTTGATAGAGTCATGGATCGCGGTCCTGATCCTGGAGATCCTTATAGCCTCCGGCGTTGGATACATGATGCTGGGGAAGAAGAGTTCTTTGAAAAAGACCTGACCAGGTGCCTTATGTTTTCCGCATGGTGAGGAGCATTGAACCACAACGGGAGGGGCTGTGCATTCCTTTCCGGCGGGAATATATCCCTCCTGCGCTTCTGTCACGGCGCAAATATTCTGCCAGGGGTCCTCAGCCCAACTACTTCCATCATCAGTTCAAGCGTAGATGGTCCGATGCGCCTGTCAGAGGCATCACTAACTGCGTCAGCGCTTCTAGGCGACCCGGGCGTCCCTGATATTCCCTTTCGGAAACGAACCCACAGCCCCTCCCTAAAGCGACGCGACGGTTGGCAGAAAAGAAGTAGGGTGGCAACAGTAAGGGCCACGGGGATCTTTTTTCAGGACATGAAAACGCGGCTTTCATGTACATGGCGCTCCTGATGTGCCCGGCGGCCGGCGCGTCTGCAGCGCTCTTCACTGAACAGTTGAGGGGTGTAAAGGAACCGGAGGAGGTCCCCCGGACGTCTTGCTCTGCAACTCCCGTCAACGTTAGGTTGACGCAGCCCTCGTGTCTCGAAAAAAGATTGCTGTGGACCTTGACCAATGTCCTCATGTCCTCCCGCTCATTGAAGCGCATTGATCCACAACGGGAGGGCCGGTGCATTCCTTTCCGGCGGGAATATATCCCTCCTGCGCTTCTGTCACGGCGCCAATATTCAGCGTGGGCTCCCCAGCCAAGCTACTTCCACTTTCAGTGCAAGCCGACATGGTCCGATGCGCCTGTCAGGTGCATTCCTAACCCGACCGGTCCTTGTAAGGAACTTCGGCGTTTTCCATATTCCCTTTCGGAAACGAACCCACAGCCCCTCCCTTATTGCAATAACGAAGTATGCAAAAGATTGGTGTGACTTTGACCAAGATGCCTATGTCTTCCAAATGGTGAGGCGTGCCTAACCGCACTTAGCC
>CAYUCJ010000507.1:0-2322 GCA_964443285.1 uncultured Desulfobacteraceae bacterium
GGCTCCTGACCAATAACCCGAAGAAAATTATCGGACTCGAGGGTTACGGGCTGGAAGTGACCGGTCGTGTTCCCATCGAAATAGAACCCAGGGATGAGAACAAGAGATACCTCCTGACCAAGTGCCAGAAGCTGGGGCATCTGATGAACGTACGCCAGGAAATATGATGCATTTATGGACGACCGGTTTATGCCGCTGGCGGCAATCTGTCGGGAAAGAAGCGGAACCGAACCTGACAATCTTTTTCAAAGCTTTCTAATCACTCCGGAGGGGAGGGACATTTCATGCCCAGGACGCTCGAAGGTAAACTGTCTGCTGAAGGTCTTCGATTTGCCGTTATCGTAAGCCGTTTCAATGATTTTATCTGTTCCAGGCTCGTGGATGGGGCGGTGGACGCCCTGGTCAGGCACGGGGCTGACGAAGACAAGATAACTTTGTTGAAGGTTCCGGGAGCATTCGAGATACCGCTTGTTGCCAGGAAGCTCGCTGAAAGCGAAGGTTATGACGGAGTGATCTGTCTGGGTGCGGTGATCAGGGGGGCAACCCCTCATTTCGATTACGTGGCTGCGGAGGTTTCCAAGGGGATTGCCATGGTGGCACTGGAAAGCAGGATTCCTGTCACGTTTGGAGTGCTGACCACGGACAATCTTGAACAGGCCATAGAGCGTGCCGGATCCAAGGCGGGCAACAAGGGGTGGGAGGCAGCCGTAGCCGCTATCGAAATGGCCAATCTGCTAAAAGAGCTGGACTGATCCGATTGTCTTTCCCTTCCCTCGATGAAGGGCGAGACGGCGGACGGCAGCGTGGAATTGGATCGGCCTCACAGGGCTGAACAGCAAGGTATGGGTAGTCGTAGAAAAGCGCGGGAACTGTCCGTTCAGGTCCTTTATTCCATGGAATTCGGCCGGGATGACGCAACCACCGCCTTCGATCGGGTCTGTGAAAACTTTTCCGGGGAAAAGGAGTCCATCCCTTTCGCTCGGGGTCTCGTCCTGGGGGTTTGTGAGAAGAGGTCCGAGATCGATCAGTTGATCAGACGGAGTTCCAGGAATTGGCGTCTCGAAAGGATCTCGCGAATCGATCGATCCATTCTGCGGACGGCTGTTTTTGAAATCCTGTTTTGTGACGACATCCCCCCCAAAGTATCCATTGACGAGGCAGTCGAGCTTGGAAAAAAATTCGGTAATTCCGATTCGGCCGGTTTCATCAACGGCCTGTTAGACAACATCTATAAAGGTTCGAAACAGGCGACCGCTGGGCCATAACGTTTGGGCACTTCGATCATTTTCCCATGACAATGCTTTCTTGTGATCATTTTCGATGCGTTTTCCTTGCGTGTGGGACCGTTTCCGCGGTCATGCGGCGATGAGACTGGATCTTCGATTTGTAAATGTCCCCCTGGAGGAGCTGTGGTGCGAGGTTGTGGCGGCGCTCGTTTTTGAAGAACCATTCGAGTCGCAGGGCCCCGTTTACTCTCTCGATACCAGAACCGGCGGCTATTTGAGCTTTCTCTGCGAGTCCGGGTTCTGGATGGGCTCCGAAGGGAGCACACTCCTTCTCGCGTCTGAAAAGAAGATCCGATCGGATAAGATCGTGCTCAGGGGGCTCGGTTCCAGGGCGCATTGTTCTCCAGAGTCCTTTGTGGGCCACGTGGCGGAACTTGGGAATTCCCTGGCCCTGCTCAAGTGTCATGATCTGGCCGTGTGGATTCCTTTGCTGGGAGGACCGGTGGAGGAGGCGCGTGCCCTCTTCAGGGGTTCATGCGAAACGCTTCTGAACAGTTATCTGGAAAGAGAGGGGAACGACGCGGAGGGATTTCTTGTCAAAGTTGTCTTTTCGATGCCCCACGGGTCTTCCATCGATTCGGGGGAAACCGCCGAGTCTTTGAGAAAGACATTCGGCTCACGCCACAACTGCTCCATCGTTGTTTTAGGAGATGAAGAAAAGCGGCCGCCTGAAGCGCGAAATGAAGGTTCGTAAAAAGTCCACGGACGGACTTTTTACGATTCCATCAAGGTTGGAATGGCGGAAGATGATTGACTTATTGAAACCGGGCGCGATGATGTTCTTCACGCAAGGGCATCATCTCTCACCATAAGCATTGGAGTGTGAAGGATTTATCGACCATGAAATATCAGCCTCAGCAATTGGAAATAAAATGGCAGACGTACTGGGAAGAGGAGGGGGCTTTCAAGGCATCTGAAGACCCGGACAAAGAAAAATACTACCTCCTGGAGATGTTCCCCTATCCCTCCGGAAAGATCCACATGGGGCATGTGCGTAACTATACCATTGGCGACGTGGTGGCCAGATACAAGAAGA
>CAYUCJ010000508.1:0-2321 GCA_964443285.1 uncultured Desulfobacteraceae bacterium
AAATCAGCTCCAAAGCGGTAGAAGTGCTCCACCTCGGCCCCGCGAAAGCCGTAAATGGCCTGGTCGGGATCTCCGATGGCAAAAATCCTGGCGCCGCCGGTCCGGACAAGGACTTTGAGCAGGTTCACCTGGACCCGGTTCGTGTCCTGGTATTCGTCCACAAAGATCTCGGGGGAGGCCTCTGCGAATTTCACTGCCACCGGGGGATACCGCTCAAAAAGCTTGAGGGTCTCCACCTCCAGGTCATCCAGGTCCACCATCCCGAGGTCGGCCAACTTTTTCTGATAGACGCCAAAGGCCTTGAAGAGTTCGGGTTCCTGCGGGCTGTCTTCCCCACCGGAAAGCATGGCTCTTTTCAGGGCAGTGATGCCCTTCAGGAGCCCCACCGTGCTGGTTTTCCGGCCTCCTGTTTCAGAGGCGATCTCCGCAACAATGGCCTCCCTGTCCATTTCTCCACAGACGGAAAAGCCCGCAGGAAACCCGATCTTGCCCGCTTCCGCCCTGAGAACCTCCAGGCAAAAGCCGTGAAAGGTGGCGATTCGGGGGATGGAGGTGGTATTCCCCTGAAGGAGGAAAACGATCCTTTCCTCCATTTCCCTTGCGGCCTTGCGTGTGAAGGTCAACCCCAGGATCTCTTCCGCCTTGATCTGCCCGGAGCGGATCATGTGGGCCATGCGGTGCGCCAGGGTCATGGTCTTTCCGGTGCCGGGGCCGGCCGCCACCAGCAGGTGCCCACCTTCGTGGAGGACGGCCTTCCGCTGGGCATCGTTCAGGGGTCCCAGGATGGGGTCGGCCTCTGAATAAGGTCTCTCGTGAGTGTGGGCCGTGTCCTCGGTGATCCGCTTTCGTACCGTCGGAGGGGGTTGGGGCCTGGCACCGGCATTAGCTACGGAAGTCCGAAAGAGGGTAAGCTGGCCTTCGAGGGCGTCTTTTTCCGTCGGCGAAAAGAGACGAATGCGGCCGAATTCACCGTCGTACCCCCCATCCCGGATCACCTTACCCTGCCTCATCCTCCTGACGGCCTCAGCAAGTAAAGGACCACCCGACTTTTCCATATCGTTCAGGGGGACCTCCATCAGTATCCTGAGCTCCGGGCCCAGATCACGGAGCAGCGCCTCGTAATGGTGGGCGACCTTTTTGGTGGCGGGGCCGCAGTCCAAAAGCTCCGAGAGGACCTCGGTCAAAGGAATCAGGCTGTGAACTTTTTTGGTTAGGACGGGCTCTTCCCGGTCGGCCAGTTCATGCACACGGTTCAGGACCCCCACCGTCACAGGCTTTCCGCACACCGGACAGATCCCCCCCCTCTTCCGTGTCTCAGGCGGCTCACACCTCATCCTACATTTTCGGTGCCCGTCCAGGTGGTACTTGCCCTCCTCCGGGTAGAATTCGATGGTTCCCGAAAACCCCTTTTCCCCTTTCATGGCTTTAACCATGTGGGGATAATCCAGGTCTGTGTCAAAGAGGTTGGCCTCTCGACCCAATTTCGAGGGGGAGTGGGCGTCGGAGTTGGAGACCAGGAGGTATCTGTCCAGGGCGGAGATGAGCCGGTTCATTTCGGGGTCTGAGGAAAGGCCGGTTTCAAGGCAATGGATGTGAGGAGAGAGGTCCTCGAAGCATTCCTCCAGGGTGTCGAAGCCGGATTTCGAGCCGAAGAGGGAAAACCACGGAGTCCAGACGTGGGCCGGTATGAAGAATGCCTGGTCGCTTGCCTCCAGCGTGGTTTCCAGGAGGTCATGGGAATCCAGCCCCAGGATGGGTCTCCCGTCCGAGGTGATGTTCCCTATCCGGTCAAGCCGTTTCCGGAAACGCTCCACCGCCGGCATGTCGGGCATCAGGATGAGGTGATGCACCTTCCGGGTTTTTCCATTCTTCTTGTAGATGCAGCTGATCTCTCCGGTAAGGAGGAAGCGTGTGGGGCCGGGGCAACCGGAAGGAATCTCTTTTTCCATCCCCTTTTCAAGTTCCGGGGCAAGCCGGAAGAGCCCTTCTTCCGCCTTCACCAGCTTTTCCCCGAGTTCGGAAATCCAGGCGGGATGGGTGAAGTCCCCCGTTCCGATCACGGCAATCCCTTTTTTCCGGGCCCAGAAGAAGAGGCGCTCGGGATCGAGGCTTTTTGAGGTGGCCCTCGAGTAGCGGGAGTGGATGTGGAGGTCGGCGATGAATTTCATGACTGCAAGAAAACTATACCGCGACCTTCCTGTCAAGTGGTAAAAGGGTTGGCCCCCGCCGGGTCAGCCGGCCTCGATCTCGTGGCGAATGACGGCCTTGTCATAGGCCGCTATCACATCCTTGTCCCTGAGGGTGCCGATCACCTTCTTTCC